>JAGOQT010000275.1 GCA_018007255.1 Phycisphaerae bacterium
CGCTCCAACTGCTCTTCATGGTCAGCCGCACGTACCTGGCCAGCAGGCCGTCCAGGTTCACGGTCGTGTTGTGGGTGTAGTCCGGCCGGCCTGTGGCCTGGGCGAACTCGGGCACGTCGGCCACGGCTGTCCAGGTCGCCCCGTCTGTGGAGCACTCGACCGCCACCTCCCTGGCCCCATAGTTGACCAGGGTCCCTTCTGTGGCCTGGTTGGAGTTCCAGACCCACAGCTCGTGCATCTTGTACACGCGGTCGAACTCGTACTGGATCCAGGCAGGGTCCGGCGCAGAGGGCGAGCTGACCCACATGTGCGTCACGGTGGTCCCGTGCTGGTCCCCGGTCATCCCCGATCCATTGATGGTCTGGTCCGGACCCATCAGGGTCTTGCTGACCCTGCTCGAGGCCGTGGCGGCAATGGGCGTGATCGGATACGCGTACGGCTCCACAGTGAAGCCCCAGACATCGCCCTTGTGGATGAATCCGTCGGGCGCGGCATTGACCTCGTCCACCCGCCAGGCATAGGTCTGGCCGAACTCCAGAAGACCGGCCGGGTCATAGGTCGCGTCCGCCTGGCCCTGGCTGACGAGCACATGCGCGGGGTCTGCGGTCCGGCTGGCCGTGTTCACGTCCTCGTAGCGGGTCCCGAAGTAGACGTCATGCGTACCGGCGAATGCCCCGGCGGTCCAGCTCAGGGTCGCATCGCGAGGCACGTCCGTGGCCTGGGCCTCCGGATCGGGGGCAGAGGCCAATCCCGGGTTTCCTCCGCCCGCCATGACCTTCCGGATCTCCTCCTGGGTCAGGGCCCGGTTGTACACCCGGGCGTCGTCCACGAGGCCGCGGTAGTACTGAGCGGCGGCCGCGTGTCTGCCCAGCTTCATGCTGTTGGTCTCCGAGCTGGGGGTCCCTGGGACGGTGGTGGTGTTGATCAACTCGCCGTTGGTGTAGGCCTTCATGGCAGTCCCGTCATACGTGCCGCACAGGTGGTACCAGGTGTTGGCCCCCAGGGTTCCCAATGAGGCACTGGTCCAGCTGCCGCCCAAATTCGCGCCCACGCAGCCTGCCCACCCGCCGTTGTGGTTCCAGTTGATCTGGTAGTTCTGCTCCCGATGGAGGGGGCCGCTGGGCAACCCTGACCCGCTGGGGGCGGCCGGACTGTTGGCCCAGACCGAGATGGTCCACGTCGGCAGATTCTGGGTCAGGCCCGTATCCACGTAGTCATCCGTCCCATCGAACTCCAAGGCCCCGCCAAGCTGACCGGCCACCCACACAGGGCCGTTCATCAGGGTCCCGTGGTGGCCGCCGGTGGACGAGTCCACGGCCGTGGTGCCCGAGCCGTCGTCGAGCTTCCACAAGCCCACCAGGCTGGGATCCGAATTGGGACTGAAGCCGTAGGATGCCTGGTCCGCGACCAGGGCGCACAGGACCACGATGGACAACGACCAGACCGTTCTTCGCAGCATGAAGCACCTCCTCAAGGAACAGAGAAGTTCACACAACCACACCTCACAGGACTCCCAGTATACCCTGGGGCGGCCTGTCCTGCAATCCTCATCGGAAATGGGCGTGCGGCATTTGAGCAGAAAGGCCGGGCTCATTGAGGCTTTGTCCCCATGCCCATGGGGTCCTGCGCACCGTCCGCCCTGTATGGCGGTCTCGCGGGTCACCCGGGACCGCGCTGCAGCAGATGCGAAAGGGGATATTCTCGGACACCCGCAGCGAGGGGGTTGAAGGACGGGGGCACCCTGTCGGATTGCGCTACTCGACCCCGCTGCTGGCTTGCAGCGGGGGCCTCGAGACGCGGCGAGCCGGGTCCGATCCCAGGCAAACCGGTGGTCACGGGGCCTTCCCGGACCCCTTCCACACGCCCCGGAGACCCTTCTGATCCAGCTTCTCGACGATGAGCGTGAGCTTCTCGGCAAAGACCTGGAGCTGCTGGGTGGTCTCGAGCAGGTCCTCGTAGAACCGGCCGTCGTTGACCAGCCGGCCCAGGGTCCCCTGCCCGGCATTGACCTTCTCGACCAACTGGCGCATCTGGGAGGCGGCCCGGCCCAGCTCTTCGCTGGTCTGCACGACGGCCACAGCCAGTTGATCCACCTTGGCGTCCGCATTCCGGAGGGTGTCCTTGCCGGCCAAGGCCAACTGACGGTACTCCTCCACCGCCTCGGTCGCGCGCTGGAGGGCCTGCTCCGCGCGTTCCATGACCTGGCCGATCCGCTTGGAGGACTCCGACAGGTTGGCCAGGGTCGTCTTGATGTCCCGCTGTGAGTTGGGATCCCCGATGACCTCGTTGGCGTGACCGAAGAACGTCTTCAGGTCGTCCACCAACTCCTCCAGTTTCTTCTGTGTCTGTTCCGGGAAGAGCTCGCTGGTCACCCCCATCGACCCCTGGATCCAGTCCCCGTCCCGAAGGACCCCCTGGGCAGGGGCACACGGGTCCGGCATGGGCGGTTGGATATCGATGTAGCTGCTGCCGAACCCGCGGGTCATCAGCCGGACCTGGGCGTCTGCAGGCAGGTCGGTGTACTCGCTCAGGATGCTCATCACGACCACGGTCTGGTGATACTCCGGGCCGGTGGGACTGCCCCGGCGGATCTCCGGAATGCGCCGGGGGGGCCTGACCTCGGTGACCCGCCCCACCTGATAGCCGCAGAACCGGACCGGCGTGTCCTGCTGAACCCCCGGGGCGGACGCGAACTGGGCATAGACATCATAGGATCGCAGCTTGGCAACGCCCGAGGGGAGGTCCCCAAACCGGAAGACCAGCCAGGCAAACGCGACCAGGCCCAGGACCACAAAGATGCCCACGATCCAGTCTCGCTTGGCTCGGACAGTCTCGTAGTCGCTCACTCTCGGCTTCCTTTCCCATCTGTGCGGCCTTCCATGAACAGCTCCCGAATCGCCCTCAAGGGATAGCCGCTCTGGTTGAGCTTCCTGATCAGCCGGATGCGGTCCACGGCGTCCTGGTCAAATCGCCGCCGACCGGTTGGGCTGACCTCTGTGGGTCGGAGCAGGCCCACCATCAGGTAGTATTGCAGGCTCTGCCTGGAAACACCAGCCTTTTCGGCCGCCTGCCCGATGGAGAACAAGACTTCACGGTCTTTCATGCACAGCCCTCAGATGGACGCTGGCCCGCGGTCAACCCTCCAGCGGACCCTGGACGCCCGCAGGCCCTCTGCACCCGGGGACCTCGGACTCAAGGACCTTCCCGACCAGTTGGACAAGCGACTGCCGGACCTGGTGCAGGGTCAGGGCACGGCCGGTGTGCCGCACCCGCGCCAGACCCTCGGGCGACACCATGACAAGGTAGTCGTAGCCGGACGGGATCCGGTGCTGATCCAGCCTCCAGGCCTCCCGAACCAGGCGCTTGAGCCTGTTTCGAACCACGGCCTTGCCGCAGGAGCGGCCCACGGAGATCCCCAGGCGGGGACGGGGGCCGTTGTTCTCGCAGACATAGAGCCTCAGCAGGCCGTCGGAGCGGCGGAGCCTCCGCCTGAGGACGGCCTTGATCTGGCTGTTCGAAACCAGCCTCTGTTGCCTTGGCAGGCCGAGCCGCTTCACAGTCCTGTCCAGCCCCATTCTAGACCCGCAAATCCCACCGGTCCGCCCCTGCCGGAGGCCTGGGGGTGGTCCGGTTTTGCCTTTACACCGCCGATGACCATGGTATACTGTCGCGCCTGAACGGATAGTCAAGACACAAGGAGGCGTTCCTCATGAGTAAAGAGCCAAACAGGATCCATGCCGGTCTTCTCGTGCTCTGGTGTGCGGCCTCGCTCGGGGTGGTTTCCTTGGGCTGTAGGAAGGAACCCAGCGGGCAGTCCGAGCCCCAGCCGCCTGCCCCCGTCGGCGCGCAGACCAGCCCGGCTTCGCAGACGGTCAGAGAGCCCTCGCTCCGCCTGGCCGACCTGGTGGCAGCGGCCAAGTCCTGGCACCCCACATTCGAGGCCTCCGCAGGCAAGCCCGTCCCGGACTTCACGGTCAAGGACATCCAGGGCCAGGAGCACAAACTCAGCGACTATCGGGGGCGGCAGGTCCTGGTGGTCATGTGGGCCCCTTGGTGCGGGGTCTGCAAGGCGGGGATCCCGGACCTGATCGAACTCCGCAAGGCTCAGCCTGAAGACCAGTTGGCCCTGCTCGCCCTGTCCCCTATCGCGCCGGACAACACCGAGGCGATGGTCAAACAGTTCGTGGCCCAGCCCGCAGCGGACCCGCGAGGGCCGATCAACTACACCGTGGCCGCCGTACAGAGAGAGAGCCTGCCTGCGCCCTTGAACGCCTTCGAGTATCTGCCCACGCGGTACTTCATCGCAGCGGACGGCACGCTGAAGCTGGCCGCCGTGGGCACGGTGCCTTTGGCGGAGATGCAGGCCATCCTGAAGGCCCGCTTCGAGGCGCCCAGGGTGAGGACCCCTGCGGCCTCCCCTGGAACTCGCTGACACCCTCGCAGGGTCCTCAATCGCGGGACCGCTGGCAGTAGTCGATCAGGCGGGCCACCTCGCTCCGTTGCTCGCTCCGGGGCACGATCATGTCCACGAACCCGTGCTCCAGCATGAACTCGGCGGTCTGGAATCCCTCGGGCAGTTCAACCTTGATCGTCTCGGCGATCGTCCGCCTGCCCGCAAAGCCGATCATGGCCCCGGGCTCGGCCAGGATCACGTCTCCGAGCATGGCGAAGCTGGCGGTCACCCCGCCCGTGGTCGGATCCGTCAACAGGGCCAGGAACAGGCCGCCCGCGTCGTCGAGCCGGGCCAGGGCCGCGGAGGTCTTGGCCATCTGATCCAGGGACACCACGCCCTCGTGCATCCTCGCCCCTCCGGAGGAGCACACCACGACCAGGGGAAGGCGCTGCTCCATGGCCGTGTCCACAGCCGCACAGAGCTTCTCGCCCACCACCGCGCCCATGGACCCCATCAGGAAACCCGGTTCCATCACGCCCAGGACCACACCGCGGCCCTTGATGAAGGCCTTTCCGATCACCAGGGCCTCCTTCTCGCCCGACTTGGCCCGGTCGGCCCTGAGCCGCTGTTTGTAGGTCGTGCCCCGAAAGCGAAACCCCAGGGGGTCTGCGCTGGTCAGGTCCGCGAGGATCGGCTCGAACGAGCCCTCGTCGGCCAGGTATTGGATCCGCTGCGCGGCCCCGATCCGAAAATGGTGGTTGCAGTCCGGACAGCAGTGGAGGTTCTTCTCCACTGCGCTGCGGTAGACCATGTGCTCGCACCGGTCACACCGCATCCACAGGCCGCCGGGCATCTCCCGCTTGGGTCGCAGAGAGAAGCCGTTCCACTTTGTTTTCGAGGATGCTGCCATACGATCCCCACAGCGTCCGATGCGCTGAACCCGGAGAGGCCGGTCCTCGCCGGGAACCCGCAGGCACCCATAGGATACCCGAAGAGGCCCTCCCCCGGTAGCCCGCATTTCTCACAAGCCTTCGGTTCTGAGCGGTCCTGTTGTCCGGCTGCCGCGTTCTCGGTCCCGTTTGTCCTCGACGTACCGCCCTGGGTACGCCTCCGGGCAAACGAGACCTGCGGCCTT
>JAGOQT010000276.1 GCA_018007255.1 Phycisphaerae bacterium
TTCTGTTAACCCTGACTGGATTGCCGCCTATCCATGGGCCTCCTTGACCCCCTTCTTTCCGGCCACCGTCTTGCGCGGTCCCTTGCGAGTCCGGGCGTTGCTCTGCGTGTGCTGGCCGCGCACGGGAAGACTCCGGCGGTGTCGGATTCCGCGGTAGCACGCAATCTCCTTGAGCCGAGTGATGTCCTGGGCCACCTGCCGGCGGAGCTGACCGCCGACCACGTGATTGCGGTCGATGATCTGCGTAATCCGGCTCAGCTCATCCTCGGTCAGCTTGCCCGCCTTGCTCATCGGCTCCACCCGGGCTTCCTTGAGGATCTGGCTGGAACTATGCCGGCCGATGCCCGGAACATAGGTTAGAGAGATCCAAATCGACTTTCCGTCCGGAATATCAATACCCACGATACGCGGCATACTCGTTCCTCATGTGCACACAAGACTCGTTCCGAACCCACCCCGCGAATCACCCCTGTCGCTGCTTGTGCCGCGGGTTGGAGCAGATCACACGGACCACACCCCGGCGCCGAATGATCTTGCAGTTTTCACAAATTCGTCTGACTGCGCTTCTGACCTTCATGCCTGCACTCACCTGCCTTCGTCAAACTGGGAGACCACCCTGCCGCGCCATGCCCTCACCTACGTAGGACAATCCGGCCGCGCGTCAGGTCGTACGGGGACATCTCGACCGTCACCGTATCTCCGGCCAAGATTCGAATGAAGTTCATCCGCATCTTGCCCGACACATGGGCCAGGATGCGATGGCCGTTCTCAAGCTCAACCCGAAACACAGCGTTCGGAAGGGCCTCCACCACCTTCGCATCCAATCGGATCGCGTCATTCTTGGCCATACCACTCAGAACCATCTGTTCCTAATTCACGGTCAACACATCACATCCTGCGGGCGTGATCGCCACAGTGTGCTCGAAGTGCGCCGAGCAGCACCCATCCACCGTCACCACCGTCCATCCGTTGCCCGCGGTTCGCACGGCCACGCCTCCTGCGTTGATCATCGGCTCAATGGCCAGCACCATGCCCTCGGCCAGAACAATGTCCTCGGCCAGGAGCTCCGGACTCACGAAGTTCGGGACCTTGGGGTCCTCGTGCATCTGGGTCCCGATCCCGTGGCCGACAAAATCCCGGACCACGCCGAAGCCGGACTCTTCGGCATACCGCTGCATCTTGCCGGCAATCTGGCTCCACCGGACGCGGGGCCGGGCCTCGGCCACGGCGATCTCGAGCACCTCTCGCGTCACCTGCATCAGCCTTTGCCGGTCCGCGCTGGTGCGGCCGATCCCCACCGTGATCGCCGCGTCCCCGCAGTAGCCCTTGAGCCGCACGCCGAAGTCCAGACTCAGGATGTCGCCTTCCCGCAAGATCGTCCGGTCCGACGGAATGCCGTGCACCACCTCGTGGTTGACCGAGGCACAGATCACGCCCGGAAAGGCCCTCGGCGTGTGGGGACTCCGAACACCCTTGAAAAGGGGTTGCGCCCCGGCTTCGGCCGTCATCCGCGTGGCGACGCGGTCCAGTTCGCCCGTGCTCACCCCGGGCTCTGCCATCTCCTTCAGTTGTGAAAGAACCTGGGCCACGACGGCCCCAGCCTGACGCATCAACTCAATCTCCCGTCGACTGCGAAGGGTGATAGCCATCGGTCGCTAGGGAGCCTGGCGGGCCGCGCGGTCGGCCTGGGCTCGTGCACCGGCCAGCCCGTCCAAAAGCCGCTGCAGGAACCTGTCCACCGAATCGACCCCATCATTGGCATCCACGCGATGCAGGATACCCTGGGCCTCGTAGTACCCGATCAAGGGCTGGGTCTGCTCGTGATAGGTCTCCAGCCTCTTCTTGACCACCTCCAGGACATCGTCGGGCCGTTGCACCAGGTGCACGCCGTCGTGATCGCAGACTCCATCCTTCTTGGGCTTGAGATTCCGAATGTGATAGACGGCCCCGCACTTCGGGCAGCTCCGCCGTCCGCTCATCCGGTCCGCAATGATGGCGTCGTCCACCTCCAGATCGACCACCAGATCGATCGGCGCCCCCGTCCCGGCCAGGGCCTGGTCCAGCGCCCGGGCCTGGTTCAGCGTCCGGGGGAACCCATCCAGGACGTAACCGGCCTTGGGGGCCCGGGCAACGGCCTTGCGCATCATGTCGATGATCAGCCCATCTGGAACCAGCGATCCGCTGTCCATGTACTGCTGCGCCGTGCGCCCCAGCTCCGTGCCCTGCGCCCGCTCCTGCCGCAGGATGTCGCCGCTCGAAAGGTGAGCCACCCCGTACTGCGAAACCAATCGCTTGCACTGGGTCCCCTTGCCTGCACCCGGGGCTCCAAGCAACACGATTCTCATGTATAGGCTCCTTTGATGCGTCCGGCCTCACTGAAGCCCTCGTAGCTGTGCATCAACAGCCCTGCCTCCAGCTTCTGCACCAGATCCAGCGACACGCTCACCACGATCAGAAGCCCGGTGCCCCCGAGGAATGTGGCCACCCGCCAGTCGATGTCCAGCCACACGAACAACAGAGTCGGGACCACCGCAATCACGGCCAGGAAGCTGGCGCCGTAATACGTAATGCGCATCATGACCGTCTCGAGGTAGTCGGCCGTACGCTTGCCCGGCCGGAGACCCGGGATGAAACTGCCCGAATCGCGGAGGTTCTTGGCCCATTCCCTCGGCTGAAACTGAACCGTCACCCAGAAGTACGCGAACACGAAGATGAGGAGCATGTACAGCACGTTGTACGTAAAGGCCTCGTGCCGCAGCGCCCCCGCAATGGAGAGCAGCGTCGTCGATTCGGGAAAGAGCTTGGACAGTTGTTCGATCACAATGGGGGGAAACATCATGAAGCTGGAGGCGAACACGATCGGCATCACCCCGCCGCCGTTGACCCGCAGTGGAATGTAGCTCCGCTGGCCTCCGTACATCCGATGGCCCCGCATCATTTTGGCCTGCTGAATCGGAATCCGCCTCTGGGCCTGACTGATCAGGATGGTCCCGGCGACCACACCGACAAACGCCGCCACGAGGAAGACCAGCTTGCCCGGACCGACTCCCTCCCCCCCCACCTTCATGTTCAGATCCTTGATCAGCATGCCCACGGCCCAGGGCATGCGGTCGATGATCCCGGCCATGATGATCAGGCTGATGCCGTTCCCCACACCGTACTCGTCGATCTGCTCGCCCAGCCACATCAGGAACATGCTGCCTGCAGTCATCGCCACGATGCCGAAGAGCGTGGCCTGCATCTGCATGCCCGGATAGACGAGGCCGCCCAGCATCTTCATGTACATCATGGCCTGGAGGACACAGACCGGAACACTGAGATACCGGGTGTACTCCTGGATCTTGCGGTGACCGACCTGCCCCTCTTGACGCAGCTTGCGAATGGAGGGCACCACCTCCCCCAGCAGCATCAGGATGATCGAGGCCGTGATGTAGGGCATCACACCCAGGCCAAACAAGGTGCTGTTGTCCAGGGTTCCCCCTGTGAACATCTGCATGTATTCTGCGGCGCGCCCGAGCGGGCTGTCGCTGTCCCGGCTGCCGGCCGCCTGCGCCACGGCCTCCATGCTGAATCCGGGGCAGGGAATCTGAAAGCCGATCCGATAGATAATCAACAGCCCGATCGTGAACAGAACCTTGTTCCGCAGGTCCCGAATCTTGAATACATTGACCACTGCGCTGAGCATGATCCCTGCCCTTCCTAGTCGGCCTTGACGACCTCGGCGTGCCCCCCGCAGCCGCTGATCTTCTCCTGGGCGGACTTGCTGAACCGATGCGCCTTGACTTCAAGCCGCTTGGTCAGCTTCCCGTCGCCCAGGACCTTGACCGGAAGTCCGGCCCTCCGAACGAGCCCGGCCTTGCGCAGCGCCTCGACGGTCACCTCGCTGCCGTCCTCGAACGACTCCAGTTGGCCGATGTTGACCACCTCGAACCGGCGGGTGAACTCGACGTTGTTGAAGCCCCGTTTGGGCAACCTTCTGAACAGGGGCATCTGGCCCCCTTCCTTCAGCGAGAACTTGACCGCACCGCTGCGGCTGCCGTCCCCTTTGGCTCCCCGGCCACAGGTCTTGCCATTGCCGCCTCCCCGGCCGCGACCGACCCTCTTGTGCCTGGGATGGGCCCCCGCCTTCATGGTCACCTCATGACTCTGCATGGCTAGCCTCCGCCTCTGCCCCCGTCTGTGCCTTCCCGGGCCCCAGACTCACTCCCCGAAGCTGCTCGATGGTCTCCCGGGTCCGCAGCGACCTCAGGGCATCCATCGTGGCCCGAGCCACGTTCTTGGCCGATGTACTGCCGTAGATCTTGCTCAGCACGTCCTTGACGCCCGCGTACTCCAGGACAGCCCGCGCGCTGGGCCCGGCGATCACGCCGGTCCCAGGGCTGGCCGGAACCAGGACGATCTTGGTCGCCCCGCATCGGCCCACCACCTGGTGGGGAATGGTCGTGCCCACCAAGGAGACCCTATCCAAGGCCTTCTTGGCGTCCTTGATCCCCTTCTCGACGGCAGCGGGAACCTCATTGGCCTTGCCATAGCCCACGCCGATACTGCCGGCCCGATCCCCCACCACGACCAGGGCCTCAAAACCAAACCGCCGGCCACCCTTGACGACCTTGGCCGAGCGGTACACCTTCACGACCGTGTCTTCCAGGGCCCTGTCGTCCTGCTCTATCCGTTTGACCATCTCAACCACGGCTTTGTTCTCTCCAGTGTCCGAGCCCATTCCTTCAGAAGATCAACCCGCCCTGTCGGGCCCCCTCAGCCAGGCTACGGACCCGGCCGTGATACTTGTACCGGTTTCGGTCGAAGCAGACACGCCGAATGCCCACCCCAACCGCCTGTTTGGCGAGGGCTTCTCCCACGAGCTTGGCCGCCGCTTTTTTGCCGGCCTTGGCCACCTGATCCCGCACGCCGCTGCTCCGGGTCCCGCAGGACACGAGGGTCACGCCCGCTGTGTCGTCCACAATCTGCGCATAGATATGGCGGTTGGAACGAAAAACACACAGCCTCGGCCGCTCCCGCGTCCCGGAGACCTTCTTCCGCACCACCCACTTGCGCCGCACCGCCGCCTTCTTGATCTTGTCCGTCTTCATACGCCTGTCTAACCCTATGCGCCGCTTCCAGAGGCAAAGGCCTTGCCAACCTTCTTCTTGATGTGCTCGTCGGCATACCGAATCCCCTTGCCCTGGTAGGGCTCCGGCGGCCGCACGCGTCGAATCGCGGCAGCGAACTCACCCAGCACACACCGATCCATACAGTGGATCGAGAACTTGGCGGGCACATCATTTCCCTTGGTCGCCGGCACCTCAATCTGGACCTTGACCGCCTTTGGAACGGGAACCTCAACCGGCTTGCAGTACCCTACGGTCAGGACGAGCTTGCCGCCCTGCTCCTTGACGTTGAAGCCGGTCCCGTAGATCTCCATCTTCCGGCTGTAGCCCTCCGCCACGCCCCGGACCATGTTGGCGATGAGCGCCCGGGTCGTGCCGTGCATCTGCCTCGCGAGCCGGTCCTCGGG
>JAGOQT010000277.1 GCA_018007255.1 Phycisphaerae bacterium
GAGTCCAATGGAACACCAAGCCGCCGCATCTTCCATGCGGCGGCCCTCTCTCTACATCCATGGATTCCCTTGATCCGGACCCTATGTCAGACAGAGGCGACCGTCGCCAGAGGGGGTATCATCCCGCCGTTTCCCCTCCCCTCCGCAGTAGGGAGAGAAGGGCTTCGGGTGAAGTGAACGATCAAGCTCACTGGCGGGGATGGAGCCCAGCGGAATTCCCGTCCAGTGCAGCGATTGGTTAGCCATTGACTCCGTTCAGCTCTCTGCAAACAGCATCGTCTTTGCACCGCCCCATTCTCTCCTACGGCGAACAGGGATCAGATGGGTCCACCTTGGCACACACGCCCGGAGCTGTCTTCCTCTTCTGGCTTCCGGCTTCCGGCTTCTGGATTCTCACCTCTGGGCTTCCGACCTCAGTCTCACGGCACGTGCAGCCCGTCAAGGAGACGCCTCGAGGGCCTGCCTGAGGGCCTCCTTGGGCCCATCCTCGCCCACAAAGAGCGCCTCGGGAAACCGACGATAGGTCTTCATGTCGCTGTAGATCCGCGTGCCCTGATTCAGGCCCAGGTTCATGCCCGCCAGGTACTGGAGGCGGAGGTTCCGATCCCGGTTGATGGCCGCGCCCTCCAGCCAAGGCGTCAGGTCGGGGCCCTGGCCTCCGTACGTGGCCAGCAGATCCTGGACCGAGTCGAACCCCACCTGGGCGAGAGACCTGGCCACCCCTTCGTGGTCCGGCCCCTCCAGGCGTCGCTGCAGCTCGCCCACGTCGATCCTCGGGTCCCCGGCCCGGCCCAAGAGCACCACATCGTACCCCTCGCCCCGGATGTCGTTGCTCCAGATCGTGCCCTGAGGAAAGACCTTGAAGAAGGTCGCGATCTCGCTCTTGACCACATCCGCGCTGCTCTCATACAGGGGGACCCACTGGGTCACCACGCCCCCCGGATTCAAGCGCCGCCGGACCAGCTCGAAGTACTCCTGGGTATAGAGCGTCGCCGATCCCTTGACCCAGGGATGGATGGGATCGGATGTGATCACGTCGAAGGTCTCGCGGGTCGTGAGGATGTAGTGCCGGGCATCGTCATAGACCACCTCCACACGGGGGTCTTTCACGACATCGTGGTTCTCCACGCTGAAGTACCGCGCCACCACACGCGGGATCAAGGGCTCGATCTCGCAGATCACGATCCGCGTCACGGTCGGGTGCACCACGAAGGAGCCCGCGGTGACGCCTGCGCCGCACCCCACCACGAGCACGGACCGCGGCCCGGGGTGGACCAGGGCCGGGATGTGCCCGAGCATCCGCTGGAGCCGCATGTCCTGAGGCTCGCTCGAGGCCTCGACCTTGCCGCTGACATGGAAGTTCCGCACACCGTCCCCCATGTCCGTGACGGCCACGGAGGCGTTCATGCCCTCGCCCACGTAAAGGAAGGAAGGGAGGTCCCGATAGGTCGCCACATACCGGCCCTCGGCCACCAGCGGAGGGGGGACGGCGGGCACGCCCCAGGCCAGGAACCCTGCAAGGCCCACGACCAGGCCCGAGCCGGCGGCCCATGCCATGCGCCGGGTCGAGGCCGTGAGGGCCGGCACGAAGGCCAGCAGTGCGGCCACACAGGACAACGCGATCAGACCTCGCTGGGCCTGCTGGGTGCCCCAGGTCGGGATCACGAGCATGCTGAACCCCAAGGAACCCAGGATGGCTCCCACCGTGTTGGCGGCATACACGCCCCCCACCATGCGCCCCGGGTCTCGGCCTGGAGTGGCCACAGCGGCCAGGGCCAGCGGAAAACTCGCCCCCCACAGGATGGCCGCAGGCAGGACCGCCCACGCGCACCGCATCAGGTCGAGCTGGAAGTTGAGCCACGGCCCCCTGGACAGGGACGGGTCGATCGGCCAGAAGGGCAGGGATCTGGAGATCGCATACGCGCCCCAGGCAATCGCAGCGCACAGAAGCACCTGGCACAGGCCCAACGCCGCGCGGGTCCTCGCATCGCGGGCCAGGATCGACCCCACGCTGCTGCCGATGCCCAGGCCCACGAGGAACACGGCCAGGATGATCGAGAAGGTGTAGACGGTAGCGCCCAGCAGGAGGGAGAGGACGCGAGTCCAGATCACCTCTGCGCCCAGGGCGGCCATGCCGGACAGGGCAATGGCCCCGTGCACGGCCCAGGCCCCGGAGGGCCGCTGCGACGTTCGAACCTCGGATCTCGCCCCCGGGGCCGCGGATCCCAGGGGGTCCAGGGCGGCCAGAGCCAGGCCCAGGGCCGCCACACCTGCGTTCAGGGCGGCCGCAACCGCGGTGGCCGTGGCCATGTCATGGATCCGCAATAAGTAGAAACCGGCCAGCAGACAGCCCAGCGTGGCCCCCGCAGTGTTGCCCCCATAAAAGAAGCCCAGCCACGACACCCCCTGAGGCGTGGCCTCGACCCTGCGGGCAATGGCAGGAAGGGTCGCGCCCATCAGGATCGTGGGGGGCAGGAGGCACACGGCACAGACCGCCCCGCGGAGCAGGATGCCCGCCAGGCCGTGCCCCACGCCGGCCACATAGAGCCGGCCCACCCACGGGACCCCGAGGAGCACGGCGATCCCCATGACCCCGATACCCAGTTCCAGGAGGGCGTAGACCCGCAAGGGATGCCGGGAAGGGGAGATCAGCCGGGGTAGGACCAGGCTGCCCAGGCACATCCCCCCCATGTAGGTCCCGAGCAGCACACCCAGAGACACACCCGAGGAGCCGATCACCAGCTCCAGCAACTGGAACCAGATGATCTCGTAGATCAGCGCTGCGCACCCGCTTGCGACAAACAGCACCAGCAGCAGCGGCAGCACAGGACGAGAGGACCGGAGCGTCATGGGGGCCACCTCAGCGGTCAATGGAGGGCACGGCCATGGACGTCAGGGCAATCGAGCGGACGTCTCCCATCCACGCGTCGAACGGCCGCAGGCTGAACTGGTAGCCCTGCTCCCGGCACGGGATCAGGAACTCGGCGTGCGGCCAGGCGCCCCAGCTGTTGTCCCCACCCACCCCCTGCTGCATCCAGTCCACGTTCAGCACAGTACACTCCCTCTTGGGCAACTCAAACGGATGCTCCGCGCTCTGAAGGTCGTCGGTTGTGTAACGCAGGGCGTTCACGCCCAGGAGCGGGCGCCCGACCACGAGCAGCCCGATGCCCCTGTTGTTGGTCAGCGCAGCCCAGCGGACATCCACCTTGTTGCCACTCTCACCGGGCTCGCTGTAGTCCGCATAGAACTGGTCGGCCACCCTTTGGCGGTACACACTGATCCGGGCATCCTTGCGGTCACAGTAGGTCTCCTGCGGACCCGGGCCCAACCAGGTGATGTGGTCGAAACCGCGGGGCAGGGTCATCTGCATGCCCAGGCGGGGAATCCGCGGCAGGTCGGTCTTGTCCGGTTTGAACCGCGCAGACACCGCGATGTCCCCCCTGCCGTACACCGTGTACGCGGTCTCCCAGGTCGCCTGCACGCTCGGCAGTGCGGTCTCCATCTTGATGACCACGGCCCGCCACCGCGGGTACTCCAGCACGGACACGCCGCGGACCTCGGCGCCCTCGTGGGCCCTGCGCCAGATCCCCTGGGTACGGGCCATGTTGCGGCCCCGGTCGTTGTCCGTGGGGGCCCGCCAGAAGTCGGGACGCAGGGGCGACTCGATCAGCTCGGTCCCCTTGTACCGGAAGGAGGCCAACGACCCGGCCGTCTTGTCGAACGTGGCGACGAAGGTGCGGCCCGTGACGACCACCTGCCTGACGTTCTGCGTCACCGTCAGCGGCGACATCGCCGCGGTGTCCACGGGCCGGGCGGCCGCCGCATCGGGTAGCCTGAACTGGTCCCACGCCAGCTCGTGGCCGGTGCGGGCCCAGGCCGTGTCGCGATGGAGCCGGAAGCTCAGGTCGAGGAAGTACTCAACGCCCGTCCGGGGTTTGAAGGGCCGGATCGGGATCGAGACCTCTCGGGCAGACCCCGGCTCCAGGTCAAGCGGGCGCAGCACCCCGGACTGCAGCACACGGCCCTCGGCCGTGAGGGACCAGTAGAGCCTGCCCACGTCCGCGAGATTGAGGAAGTCATACCCATTCTTGACCTCGACCACCGGGATGGTGAGGTCCACGGCCGTGCAGCGCACGGCCTGATAGATGTGCTTGACCTCCAGCAGACCGGGGTGCGGCTTGCGGTCGGGCGTGACCAAGCCGTTGCAGCAGAAGTTCTGGTCGCTGGCCGTGCCGGCCGGTCCGAAGTCCCCCCCAAAGGCCCAGAAGAAGGCCTCGCCCCGCTGCACCGGCACAAACACGTCCCGGGTCGTGCGGGCCACGGGTTGACGCAGGCCCTGGTCCACCCAGTCCCAGATGAAGCCCCCCTGGAGGTGGGGCTTGCTGTAGATCTCCTTCCAGTAGAGCCACATGTTCCCGCTGCTGTTGCCCATGGCATGGGCGTACTCGCACATGATGTAGGGCCGGGTCTGGGCCTGGGAGGCGTACTCGGCCAGGCTCCGCGGGGCCGGATACATGGGGCACACGATGTCCGTGTGGGCCTTCAGACCGGCCTGCTCATAGTGGACCGGCCGACTGGGATCCCGCTGGCGAATCCAGGCAGAGGTCGCCTCGAAGTTGGGACCGTCCCCGGCCTCGTTGCCCAGGGACCAGATCACCACGGACGGGTGGTTCTTGTCCCGCTCCACCATGCGCACGGTGCGGTCCATGTGGGCCGCTGCCCAGTCCGGGTGCTTGGCCAGGGACGCGGCCCCGTACCCCATGCCGTGGCTTTCGATGTTGGCCTCGTCGATCAGGTACAGGCCATACCGGTCGCACAGGTCGTACCAGACCGGCTGATCCGGGTAGTGACACGTGCGCACGGCGTTGATGTTGTTCCGCTTCATGACCAGGATGTCCTGGACCATGCCCTCCACCGTGATGGCCTGGCCTCGGTCCGGATCGATCTCGTGGCGGTTCACCCCCTTGAAGAGGACCTTCCGGCCGTTGACCAGGAGGTGGCCGTCGCGGATCTCCACCTCGCGGAACCCGACGTTCACCGGGAGGACCTCCAGGACCCGGCCGTCCGCATCCTTCAGGGACAGCAGGAGTCGATACAGAGCGGGCGTCTCCGCCGACCACTTCAGGGGATTCGCCACGGTCACGACGGTCGTCGCCTCGACCTCCTGGCCCGCCGGCGCGAGCGCCCTGAGGGTCGGACGGACCACGGTCCCCCCGTCCGCGTCGAGGAGGATCCCCTCGATCGTGGCCTGGACCTCGTCCCAGCCGGCATTGTGGACCTTGACCGAGACCGTGAGATCCGCGTGGCGGTACTCGGCATCCAGGTCGGTCCGAACCTCGACGTCCCGGATGTGGAGATCAGGCCGCGACCAGAGGTACACGTCGCGGAAGATCCCGCTCAACCGCCAGAAGTCCTGGTCCTCCAGATAGGACCCGTCGCACCAGCGGAAGTTCTCCACCGCCATCCGATTCAGACCGGGCCGGACGTACTCGGTGATGTCGAACTCCACGGG
>JAGOQT010000278.1 GCA_018007255.1 Phycisphaerae bacterium
GGATGTTCGAGGGCTTCAGGTCCCTGTGGATGATCCCCTTCTGATGGGCATGCTGGACCGCCTCGCAGACCTGCTCAAACAGCCTTAACCTCTGCTCTATGTCCAGCTTATGCTCATCACAGTACCTGGTGATCGACATGCCCTTGACCTGTTCCATCACAAAGTACGGCCTGCCGGTCTCTGTGCACCCTGCGTCAAAGACATGCGCGATGTTGGGGTGGTCCAGGAGGGCCAGGGCCTGTCTCTCGGCCTCAAAGCGGGCGATGACCTGCTTGGAGTCCATGCCCGGCTTGATGATCTTCAGGGCCACGCGTCGTTTGACGGGCTCCTGTTGCTGGGCCAGGTAGACCAGGCCCATGCCCCCCTCGCCCAGGAGCTCCAGGAGATCATAGCGGCCGATCCGCGTGCCTGGACCCTCGGTCCGGGCTGGGCTCTCGACGGTCACGCCTGCAGGGGTGCCCTCCAGGAAGCTGCCAGCCTTGTCGTGGGCCTTGAGCAGGGACTCCACCTCAGCCCGCAGCGTGGCGTCTGCCCGGCAGGCCTGGTCCAGGTACGCGGCACGTCCCGAAGGGTCCTCTATCTCGGCGGCCCTGTGGAAGATCTCTTCTGCGTTCATGTGCTTGGCTCCTTCAGTATTGCCCTCTGACCTCCCTCCTCATCTAGTACTGCGCCATCCAGACCCGAACTGGACCAGGATTCTTGCAGGAAGGAAGGGGCGGGAGGGGGCGGACTCGCCCTATGGGGCGGACCTCACTGCCCGGTATAACCAGGCCCGGGCATAGGTCCAGTGGCGTTTGGCCGTAGTGGGAGAGATGCCCAGCACGTCTGACGCCTGTTCCAGGGTCAGCCCGGCGAAGTAGCGGAGCTTCACCAGGTCTGCCTTGGTCCGGTCCGCGGCCTCCAGCCTGCCCAGGGCCTCGTCCAGGGCGAGGAGGTCCTCCGAAGGGGCCTCCGCAACGATCTCCGCCTCGTCTGCATCCAGGCGGTTCTGACCTGCCCCTCGCTTGAGCCGGTGCTTGCGCCGGGCGTTCTCGATGAGGATCCTGCGCATGGCCTCCGCAGCGGCATTGAAGAAGTGAGTCCTGCCCTTCCAGCCCTGACCTTGCACACCGACCAAGCGGAGGTAGGCCTCATGGACCAGGGCAGTGGCCTGGAGGGTCTGGCCGGGCCTCTCCCTGGAGAGCTTCTGCGCGGCCAGTTGGCGCAGCTCCTGGTACACAGCCGGCAGCAACTCGTCGATCGCCTGGCTCTCGCCCTTCTCGATGGCGTTCAGGATCCGGGGCACATCGTCCATGGCCTAGTCCTTTTAGGGGCCTGTGGCTGTGATGAGCGAGATTCTATGAGCCCCGTCCCCATCTGGCAACGGATTCGATGACTCCAGAGCGGAGACGTAGGCACTCTGACACAACCCTGCTGGCTTCGGCTGGCTGCAGGGCCAACCTGCGGCGTCGGCCTCCATCGACGATGCAGAACATCGCCTGCTTCGGCCTCCTTGCAGTTTTGCCCTTCGCTCAGCCTCGGGCCGACGCGACGGTTCTGTTAGAGTGCCTTATGATGGCACATGACTGAGCCTTCGGGTATGCTGTGTCCAAAAAAGGAGAAGACCCGATGCAAAAGTCGATCTGTGTGTGGGCCCTGATGGGCATGGTGGCAGCGAGTTACGGTTTAGCGGCAGAGGCAGCAAAACCCGGCCTGATCAAGGCCCTGCTGATCACAGGTGACGACGTGTCCGCCCATCCTTGGCGGGAGATCTCTGAGACCACACGGGAGATCCTGGTCGACTCAGGTCGATTCGATGTCAAGGTCTGTGAGGACCCCCTGATCCTCGAATCCCAGAACGCCATCGAGGCCTACGACGTGATCGTGTTCACGATCTTCAGCCAGAGAGTCCCGGTCCTGTCCGACCAGGCCCAGGAGCACCTCCTGGCCTTCGTGAAGGGCGGCAAGGGCTTCTTTGTCCAACACCTGGCCAGTGCCTCGTTCCCCCAGTGGGAGGAGTTTGGCAGGCTCTGCGGCCGCAAGTGGGTCATGGGCACGTCGGGTCACGGCCCAAGGAGCGACATCCAGGCCAGGGTCGTGGCTAAGGATCACCCCATCACCGCCGGCCTGACCGACTTCACGGTCAATGACGAGTTGTACGCCAGGTTGCAGGGCACGGGCACGATCAACGTCCTGGTACAGGCAGACTCGGACTGGAGCAAGGCCACAGAGCCCCTGGTCTTCACCCTGGACTACGGCAAGGGCCGCACCGTACACAACGCCTTCGGCCACGACCGCAAGGCCCTGATGACCCCCGCCGTGCAGAAGATCATCGCACGAGGCGTGGAGTGGGCGGCGACGGGAAGGGTCAAGAGCCCATCCGAATGACCCCTCTGGCTTCGCCCGGCTGCAAGGGCCGATGGCAGCGTCGGTCTCCATCGACGATCGTCTCCAATATCGCCTGCTTCGACCTCCTTGCCCTCGCCCCTTTCGCTCGGGCTCGGGCCGACGACGGGTTACTCGGATGGGCTCTGAGGAGTAGAACACAGAACACAGGACTCAGAACTCAGAATTCAGAATTCACGAGACAGGAGTCTTTGGTCGTAGTACACCTTCCTGGCTACTGACTACTGACTCCTGTCGTTCGCTGCCAGGCGGGTTGCCGCCTCCGCCAGCCAGTCGTCCCGAATCGCAGCGTAGGGCCTGAACTTCTCCAGGCCGCCCTGCTCCTGGCTGTACAGGATCGCGCGGTGGAAGCCCAATTGGTTGGCCGCGGGCGAGTCGATCAGGTTGCTGGAATCCGCAGCGCCCATCTGGAACAGGACCCGCCAGTCGAACTCCCGCAGGGTCTGCCGGTCCAGTGTCCTCTCCAGCGTGGCCAGGGTGTCCGCCCAGGCCACCACATGGATCCCCACGCCAGGGCCCGTACGCAGGAGGTCCGCGAACTGGACGCTCGGTTGGGGCGTGCCCTGGTCTGCCACGGGCAGGCCAAAGGCGTCCTCTTCCCTGCGCAGGACCGAGTAGCGCTGGAGCGCGTAGATCAAGAGCACGATCGTGGGTACGGTCTGCGACGTGTCCGCCTGGGTCCGGTGCTGGGCCTCCCTGGCCAGGTCCGCGACGGCCTCAGGGACGTCGCGAAGGGAGACGATCTGACAGGGTCTGGCCAGGATCGAGGTCACCCGGCCCAGGAGCTGCGAGGGGGCCGAGCCCGCCGGACTTCCGTCCAGGATCACGAACCGCACCTGGTCCGGCCGGAGCTGGGCCGCCAGACCAATCAGGCCCGCGCCCAAGAGGTTCGCGGCCAGGTCCTCCCTCTGGCCCACGATCAGGAGATTCGCACCGCTCTGGCGGCGGAGGGTGGCGGCCGTGGGCTCCTGGATGGCCACAGGGCTGCCCAACCAGACCAAGGGCGAGGCCCCTGCAGCCAACAACGGCCCCCGGCGGAGGCACGCGGCCAGGCGAGGGTTCTCCGCCACGTCCGCGGGGGCGTTGCCCTCGAACACGACCATGGAGTAGGCCGCCTCCGAGGGCCCCACCGCCCGCAAGCGGATCTGGGCCAGGTAACGGTCGCGGACCGTGTCCGGTAGCCAGGCGGTCTGGAACGGGCTGTTCCCCGTGACGCTGCCGCCCGCGTCGTTGTAGATCGCCTCTCCGGGCCGAACCAGTCGCCGGGCCGCGATGTTCTCGTCGTCCAGGATCAGTTGGGAGTCCGCCTCCGAACACTGCAGGGCGATCCGCACAGCCATCTGGCCCATGGTGCTGCGGGCCAGGCCGAAGGCCCCGCCCAGGGTCTGAGACCCAAGGATCACGTGGATCCCGAACGCCCGGCCCTGGCGGACCAGCTGCTCGAGGCCGATCGCCGCGTCCTGGGCGAGCTTGTCGTCCTCGCCGAAGAAGACCTGGAACTCGTCCACGATCAGGACCGTCCGAGGGAGGACGCTGTTCGTGGCCTGCCGATAGGCGGTGATGTCCTGCACGCCCGCCTGGCGGAAGAGCTCACCCCGCCGGGTCATCTCCGCGTTGAGCCGCTGGAGTATACTCAGGCCGAACTCGCGGTCGCTCTCGATGGCCACGGCCCGGGCGTGGGGCAGGTTGTGGGTGGCATAGGTCTTGAATTCAACGCCCTTCTTGAAGTCGATCAGGTAGAGCTCCACCTGGTCGGGGCCGTACCAGAGGGCCAGGTTGGTCACGATCACGTGCAGGAGGGTGGACTTCCCGGACCCGGTCTTGCCCGCGATGAGCATGTGCTGGGCCACGCCCCGACCGAGGTGCAGGACCTGCAGGCGGGTCGCGCCCGTGCGGCCAATGGGCACGCTCAGATCCTGACGGCTGTCCATGGACCAGACCTGGGCCTCGGTCGGTGCGATGTTCTCAAACGGGACCTCCACCCTTGCGGAGTCCACGCTGGCCTTGCCCACGGTGCGCATGATCTCGGTCAGGACCTTCTCAGAGGGCGGGCGGTCCAGGACCAGGGGGAAGTGGCGGAGGGCCTCGTCCTGCCACACGAATCGCCCCGCACCGGAGGGGGCGGTCTCGTAGACCAGGTGGACGCCGGCAGCAGCCAGGTCCTTGGGGTCGATCCCGGCCGGGATCTCCTGGCGGGCGTCATAGGCGATCAGGAAGTGGACCCCGCACCTGGGGCCGCTGTGCACGATGCTGGCCAGGCGACGGACAGAGTCCTCGTTGAGGTGGGTGGGGAAGTCGGCCATGACCAGGAACCGGTACGGTTCGGCCAGTTGCCCCGCCTGCCGGTTGTACTGCTCGATGGTCTCGAACTCGTTGCGGAGGTACTTCTGGATGACATTCTCCATGTGGTTGGTCAGGTCTTCCAGTTGCCCCTGGATCTCCGCGGCCTCGGTCCAGATCCGGCCCCCGACCAGGGACTCCCTGTAGTCCCCTGCATGCATGAACCCGGCGAAGCTCTGGCCCAGGGCCACGGGATCGACGATCGTGAACAGGGCGCGGCCCGGGGGCATCGCGGCAAAGAGCCTGACCATCACGGCCCTCAGGGCCTCGATCGCCTCCTGCCTGCCCTCTCGCTGGTGCTGCACCAGGAGCGAGCACCGGCCCGGCACGGCCAGGACCGCAGGGAGGACCTGGGTCCCCCGCCCCTGGAGCCGCGACCCGGCATAGGCCAGGACCGCCGGGTCCAACCGGCCAAGATCGATCTGCCAGGTGCCCACACGGATCTGAGACGGCGTCTGGGTGGGTGGGGCCCAGCGATCACCCTGGCCCACAACGGACCCGGTCTCCCAATCGCCCACGGTCCTGGGATCCAGTCCGGCTGAGGCCTCGATCACGGCCTCGATGCGGGCCAGGGCCTTGTCCCATCGCGAGTGCACCAGGTCGAGGCGGTGCCGGTACTCGGCCTCGGTCCTGGCCATGGCCTGATCGTGGCCCTGCCTGAGGTCCGCCAGGTCCCGCTCGTACGCCTGCTCCACCCTGGACCGCTCGTTCCGATACTGCTGCTCGGCATCCTTGATGGCCTGGGCCCGGTTGCGGGTCACCCGGCCCGCAGCCTGTACGCG
>JAGOQT010000013.1 GCA_018007255.1 Phycisphaerae bacterium
CGCCTATCCCATGGGGGCCTTGACCGCCCATGTGGTGGGGTTTGTGAGCACGGACGGCGTGGGCCTTGCGGGGGTCGAGTTGGCCCACGACAAGCAACTGTCCGGCCCGAGCAGGGAAGACCTGTTCCTGGTGGACTTGAATCGAAGGCCCCTCCGATGGATCGGCAGCCAGGGCCCGGCCGAGTCTCAGGATGAGGAGTTGAGCGGAGGGGGGGTGATCCTGACGGTGGACGCCTCGATCCAGCAGTTTGCCCGCGAGGAGCTGTGGGCCCAGTTCAAGGCCTTCCAGGCCGAATCGGCGATCGCAGTGGTGGCCAATCCCAGGAACGGGGCGATCCTGGCCATGGTCTCCCTGCCGGACTTCGATCCGGACGACCGGAGCGTCAGCGACAACGCCCGGTGCAACCACGCGATCATCGATCAGTTCGAGCCGGGCAGTGTGATCAAGCCGGTGATTGCGGCGATCGCCCTGGATGCCGGGGTGATCAACACCCACGAGCGGATCGACTGCGAGGACGGGTCGTACAGGGGCAAGGGGTTCGGGACCATCACAGAGTACTCCAACCACCACTACGGCCAGGAGACCGTGAAAGGCATCCTGGTGAAATCCAGCAACATCGGGATGGCCAAGATCGGGCAGCGCCTGGGCGGGGCCAAGCTGCATCGGGGGCTGGGCCTCTTCGGGTTCGGCAAGGACACCCGGGTGGGATTGCCGGGCGAGGCGAGGGGCCTGCTCCGCCCGCCGGAGGCATGGACCGGATACAGCGTGACCCGCATCCCGTTCGGCCAGGAGATCGGGGTCACGGCCATGCAGTTGGTCAAGTCGTTCTGCATCCTGGCCAATCACGGCCGGCTGGTTCGGCCCCATGTGGTCAGGGCGACCGTGGACGCCGCAGGTCAACCGGATATCCGGGAGTTCTCGCTGACCATGGCGGGTCAGGTGGGCTATGTGGTCAGGCCCGAGGTGGCCGATTGGGTGATCCAGGAGGCCATGGTCGGCGTGGTCCAAGACGAGGACGGCACAGGCAAGCCGGCCAGACTGGAGAAGTGGAAGGTGTTCGGCAAGACGGGGACGGCCCAGTTGGCCAAGCCCGACGGCCGGGGGTACGAGGAGGGGGCCTATATCGGGTCGTTTGTCGGGGGGGCGCCGGCCGAGGACCCGGCTGTGGTCGTCTTGGTATCGGTTCGCAGGCCCAACGTCAAGCTCGGCAAGGGCTACACGGGGGGCGCGGTGGCCGCCCCTGTGGTGGGCAGGATCATCGACAAGACCATGACCTATCTGGAGGCCCAAGGACAGGCCTTCCCGCGGAACGACCCAGCGAGGTTGGCCCAGGCCAGGTAGCCGGTATGGCTCGCATCCTGTACGGTGTGGCTGGGGAGGGTTTCGGACACTGCAGCCGCGCACACCTGATCGGCCAGCATCTGCTCCAGGCAGGTCACGAGGTGATGTTCGTCGGGTTCGCCAAGTCCCCGCTCTATCTGCGTCCGATCTTCGGCGAGCGGGTGAAGGAGATCCTGGGGCTGTCGTTTGCCTACCGCAACGGCCGGATCGACAAGGGGAAGACCTTGGCCTGGAACCTGCGGCGGTTCCCGGGGATCGTGCGGGCCAACCGCGGTTTCTTCCGCAGCCAAGTCGAGGGATTCGCGCCGGACGTGGTCCTCTCGGACTTCGAGCCGTTCTCTGCGTGGTGGGCCCGGCGCAACGGCGTGCCCCTGGTGAGTGTGGACAACGAACACCTGCTGACCCACTGCCGGGTGGAGCATGCGCCCGGCCAGCTCGTCTCGAGGCTGACCGCTGCGTGGGTCACCCGCGCCTATGCGTTTCGGGCCGATGCGTACGTGATCCTGAGTTTCTTCGACGCCCCTGTCACCCGGCGATCGGTCCTCCTGGCGCCCCCTGTGGTCCGGTCCCTGGTGACCGAGCTGCGTCCCAGCGAGGGGGACTACCTCGTGGTCTATGTCAGCACGGGCCAGGGCCGCGAGTCATGGCTGGAGGTGCTCCGCGGCTTCCCCATGTGGAGGTTCCACGTGTACGGGTTCGACCAGGACACCGGGCATGGCAACTGTGTGCTCAAGGCTCGCTCGACGGAGGGTTTCCTGCGGGACATGGCCGGATCGCGGGGGGTCATCGCGTCCGCCGGGTTCTCCCTGGTCAGCGAGTGCATGGCCCTGCGCAAGAGGATGCTCCTGATCCCGGTTGCGGGGCAATACGAGCAGCTCCTCAACGCCCGGGCCGTGGAGCGACTGGGCCTGGGCACGTGGGACCCGCACCTGTCGCCCGCTGCCCTGTCGAGGTTTCTGGATAGGCTGGATCGGCCTCTGGGTGAGGGTCCGGGCATCTTGTGGCCGGATAACGAGCGGTTTCTGAGCGTGCTGCAAACGGCCTTGGCCGGGCTCCCCGTGTCCGTCGAACGGGGCCTGGGTCGGGCCTGATCATCGGCCCAGGTACCCGGCCTGGGCACAGAACCGGATGAGATCATGCCCGATGGGCGCCACATCCGTGCCCCCTGATTGGCCTCCTTCGACCACCACGGCCAGGGCCACGGCCCGGCCTGCCCCGTCCCTGGCGAATCCCGCAAACCAAGCGTGGTCCGGTCTCTCGGTCGACCCGGTCTTTCCGTAGACCTGGACGCCGAGCTCGATCAGGGGACTTGCCCTGAAGGCCTTGTGGGCGGTCCCATTCTCCTCGTGGACGACGGCGTGGAGCCCGTCGTAGAGGGTGTCCAGCGTGTGCGCGGCCAGTCCCAGCGTTCTTGCGTCGCCCAGGGGATCGGCCGGGGTGCCCGACTCCGTTACCGGGTCCAGGAACAGCCGGGGGGTCTTGCTGATCCCCCCTCTGGCCACGGCGGCCATGGCCGCTGCAACCTGGAGCGGGGTGGCCCAGAACTTGTTCTCGCCGATGCCCACCAACGCCCGATCGCGGGGATCCAGGGGGAGGATCTGGTCCATGGACTGGACCCAGACCCCGTACTGGGCCTGGCTCGAGATCTGGCCGGCCGCCTGTCTGAGCCTTCTGGGGAAGGCCTGCAGGACGGGCTCGTCGTTGGGGTCCTGGGCCTGGGGGTAGGCCAGGGCAATCTGGTGGCCGTACCCGAAGGCCCAGAGCCATTCCTGCAAGGTCCGTGGGTCGATCCGGTCCGCAAGCCTGGAGAAGTAGATGTTGCAGCTGCCTTTGAGGGCGTTTCTCGCCGTGTTGGCCCAGTAGGTGTCATGGCCCACGCCGTGATCCCTGAAGACCCAGCAGTTGGGCCAGCCCTCCGGGGCACGCCGGGAGGGGCAGGAGATCACGTCCTCTGTGCTGATCTGACCCGTCTGGAGTGCCGCGACCAGGATCGTCGGCTTGACCACGGAGCCAGGGGGGTACTGCTTGTTCAAGGCCCGGTTCAGGAGAGGTTTGTTCGGGTCCTTCGGATCCCCCTTCAACCGGTCGTACTCGTATCGGGCGCGGTTCAGATCGTAGGTTGGCAGGGAGACCAGGGCCAGGATGTCCCCGGTGGCGACCTCGAGGACGACCGCGGCCACTCCAGGGCCGCAATGGGGGGCGAGGGGGCGGGTGAGCAGGTCCTGTTCCAGGGTCTTCTGAAGCTCGATGTCGATCGTCAGTCGCACGTCCTGGCCGAGCCGGCTGGGGATTCGACGGCTCTCGGTCCCGTCGATGTCGTACACCACGCGTCCCCGCCGGCCCCGCAGGACCGCCTCGCACACGAACTCGACGCCGTCCTCCCTGCCGCAGACCTCGCCCTCGAGATAGCGGGCGTACGGATCGTCTTCGAACAGGACCCTGTCCGATTCCTGGCTGGGTGCGCCGACCCACCCGATCGTCTGGGCCGCCGTGGCCCCATAGGGATAGACCCGAACGGGCTCGGGCACGATGCTGATCTCCTCCACGTGCATGAACTCCAGTTGGGCGGCCAGCACGTCCTCGTCGGTCTTGAGCTGCACGAGGACATCGCTGCCGTGCATCTCCGCGATATCCACAGCGGCGGCCAGGCGGATGCGATCGTTGGGGTCCGGCCTGTTCCGCTCCAGATCGGCCAGGGCCTCGCCCAGATCCACGGACAGGAGGCGGTCCGCATTCTGCTTGTAGAACGGCGAGTCGGTGCAGTTCCTGCGCCAGGCCTGGAAGGACCGCTGGTCCCAGATCCGGTTGTTGTATCCGCGTATCCTCTGCTCGACGACCTCGCAGGGGTCGCCGAACCCGGAGCATCGGGCGATGACCTCGCGCAGGACCTCCAGACGGGCGGCGATGGCCTGGTTCACGTCCAGGAGGGCGTCCTGGGCATTGGCCTTGCTCTGGAGTGCGTCCAGGCGGAGGGCCTGCTGAACGCGTTCGTCCAGGTACCGGCTCAGGCTGTAGCTGATCCGCAGTGCGAAGATCGGCTCGTCCCGGGCCAGGACCCGGTCGTGCCGGTCCAGGATCCGGCCCCGCACGGTCTTGAGCAACTGGGTGCGGCCCCCCTGGTCCTTGAGCTGGGCGATCTTGTCCTGGATGGCTGCGCTTGCGCCGAGCTGAAGCTGGGCGAGTCGTGCGACGATCGCCATGAGCAGGACGAGGCTGCCGACTGCAAAGATCCTGACGCGTAGGCTGTGCATGGTCTTTCGAGGGCCCGACGCGGCCCCCCGTTCACAGTGGGACGAGCTCCATTATAGGTTCTGAGCCTGGTCTTGCGAGAGGGCCCACAGAGGCTGCATTCATCGCATCCGCAGTCGGTAGCGTTTGTCTTGGAGCCGCATGACCCACTCCAGGGGGACCCAGATCGCCGGGCCGATGATCGCGGAGTACAGGGGACCCCAGAGCATCTGATCGAGCGGGGCGTCCGGTACAGGGACTCCCTTGACCTGGGCCAGGATGCGGGTCAGGGCGGAGGTCGCCACCCCCGCGGCCAGGATGGCGAGCGACTGGTGGGGGGCCTTGCGGATCACGATGGTCTGGCGGACATGGGACAGCAGAGTCCCACAGAGGCCGAAGCTGAGCATCTGGGGGCCCACGGTCCAGCCGATCAGGTCGTTGCCCAGACCGATTCCAAAGGACGTGAGGACCGCATCCGAAGGCAGGCCGTGGACGGCGAAGTAGACCATCAAGATCAGCAGGAGGTCGGGTCGAATGCCCCTTGAAGTGACCGCCACCACGTCCCCCAGGCTAGCCTGGACGACCAGGGTTCCGACGGTCAATACGCAAAACCTTATCCAGTACATCGATGAGGCTCCCACAGGGGACGGGGCCTTTGCGGCGATCTCAATCCGCAGGGTCCTGAGGCCGGGTTCGTCTGCGGCTGCGGTCCGCTCGCCCCGGGGCACACAGGACCCGTGCCCCTCCGTCCCGGTCGCCCGCCGGCTCGGCAAGGGGGTCCAGGAGGCTATCGCGGCAGGATCACCCAGACCGCGTCGAGCCGATCCAGGTCCGCGCTGGGCTGGACCCGGATCTCCCAGAGCACGGGGTCCAGGTCGTCCTTGCCCGTCCAGACGACCGTGCCGACCGCCACGGGCTCGGCCAGCAGGCCGGAGGTCTTCTGGACGTTCACTCGGTCGCCCAGGGCCGTACTCCCCAGGGCCTTGACCCGGACCTCCATGAGACGGCTATCCCCCAGCCCACAGAGGATCCCCGCCACACCCGAGCTGACCGTGACCGGCAGCTTGCTCGTGGGGCTGGTCGCCAATTCCACCCAGGCCGTACGGGTCCCCAGTTCCACGATCCGACCGATGATCGCCTTGCTGGCCTGCACCAGATGCCCCTGGGTCAGCCCGTCGGCCGATCCCCGGTCGATGAGCACATGGTGGGGAGACTTGCGTGTCACGACCCGGGCGGGCAGCAGGGCCATCCGCTCCCACGTCCGGTCCATCCGAAGGCCGGCGAGCTGGTCCAGTTGCTGCTGTTGTTGCTGCACCGTGGCCTCGAGGGTGCTCAGATCGTTGAGCAACTGCCTGTTCTGCTCCAAGAGGGTCTCGTAGTCCGCCTGGGCCACGACCTGGGTGCTCTTCGAGGTGGTCTGCACGGACAGGGCGATGGCCCGTCCGGATCGGATCGGCAGGCGGCAGAGATCCAGGAACGCCAACTGGAGTCTGCGGGTCACGGAGTGGGGAGTCACGATGAGCAAACCGCTGGCCAGAACAAGCCACGTCAGCACCGCACGTCTGGGAGTCTTCTTGCGTCGTCTGACCATGGACTCAGGCGAGACCGTGTGTTGGACGGTGGGTGGACACGGGGCGCGAGGCTACTCCCAGCCTCGTTCACTGTGTTCCATCGTGTCCTTCCACATCTCCAGATTCTCAAGGTAAACGGCCGTGCCCCGAGCCACGCAACTGAGCGGGTCCTCCACCCGGTGGACGGTCAGACCGGTGGCATTGGCCACGACCCGGTCCATGCCTCGCAGCAGAGACCCCCCTCCGCAGAGGTGCACCCCATTGTCGATCAGGTCCGCAGCCAACTCCGGGTCGGTCCGCTCGAGGGCCGCGCTCACGGCGTCGAGGATGGCGGCGATGGGCTCACGCAGGGCCTCCCGAATCTCCTCGCTGGTGATGACGATCTTCCTGGGAAGCCCCGAGATCGTGTCCCGGCCCGCGATCTCCATGGTCAGCTCTTCCTCCAGGGGCGACGCCGAGCCGATCTGGATCTTGATCTTCTCCGCGCGGGGTTCTCCGATCAACAGGTTGTAGGTCCGCCGGAGGTGATTCACGATCGCCTCGTCCATGTCGTCTCCACCGACCCGGATCGATTCGGACGTGGCGATATCGGCCAGGCTGATGATCGCGATCTCCGTTGTGCCTCCGCCCGTGTCCACGATCATCGAGCCGGTGGGGTCCGTGATGGGCAGTCCCGCTCCAATCCCGGCGGCCATGGGCTCGTCGACGAGGTAGACCTTTCTTGCGCCGGCCCGCTCCGCGCTGTCGATGACGGCCCGGCGTTCCACGGCCGTGATTCCGCTGGGCACGGCGATCACGACACGGGGCCGAACCAATCCGCCTCGGCCATGGACCTTGCGGATGAAGTAACTGAGCATGGCCTCCGTGATCTCGAAGTCGCTGATCACCCCGTCCTTGAGGGGTCGCACCGCGGTGATCGATCCCGGGGTCTTGCCCAACATATCCCTGGCCACCAGGCCCACGGCCTCGCCGCCGTTGAGCACGATGTTCGTGCCCTTGCGCACCGCCACCACGGAGGGTTCATTGAGGATGATTCCCTTGTCACGGACACAGACCAGGGTGTTGCACGTCCCTAGATCGATACCCATGTCCATGCTGAACCAACCTAGGACTGTGTCCAATATCACGGTCCGACTCCTTTCGCGCACCCAGCGGTTGGAGTCATTATAGGCAAGTCCCTGCGCCCGTCAACCGTGCAACAGGAGGTTTTCGGGAGGCTACTGGGGGATGGAGAAGAGGGTCCCGTACTGGGAAAGGCACTGGAACGCGACCAAGGCCGCAGAGGCCACCAGGATGCCCAGGGTGATGCCGAGGAACGCCGTGTAGATGTTGCTCGAGGCGATGGCCCTTCGGGGTCTGCTTGGCTCGCTTGGATTCATCTTGTCGACACCTTCTGTCAGCGGGATCCGGTCGGAAGGTCTAGAGGTTGGTGGCGACCGTGTCGCCCACCTTGGGAGACTGCTGGACCAGCTCGAGGATGCCCACGGCCCTCGAGGCCTCCACGTCCAAGACCAGGACCTTGCACATGAACCGGTCTCCCCGGGTGACGTACAACTCCATCCCCTGCCGGACACCGTCCGCAGAGCCGATCGAGATCTCGGCCAGGCTGTTCTCCAGGTCCACGCGGGTGATGGTGCCCCGCAGGTTGAGGTCCCTGACCAGGGACCCGGCCTGCTGCACCACCTGCCTGGCTTGGGCCGGGAGGGGAGAGGCCACGGTCTTGCCGGCCTGGCGGAGGGTCTGGTCCAGCTTGGCCTGCAACTCAGTCTTCTCCTCGTTCAGCCGCTTGATCTGTTCGCTCTGCGTGCCGATGATGGTCATCTTCTCGACCAGCGCGTCGCCGGTCTCCTTGATGCGGCTCTCGACCTTGAGCTGCTCGGCTCGGAGGGCGTCCAACTGCTTCTGGCCCTCCTGGTACAGTTGGGCCTGTTGCTTTGCGCTGAGTTCGGCGGCCTCCACCACGGCGGCCATGGTGGTAACCGTCTCGTTGAGTTTGGCCTTCTCCCGCTCCAGGGCGGTGCGGTCGTTGCCCAATCCCGTGATCGTGGCCTCCAGATCGGCGATCCTCTTGTTCAGATCGTTCGTATCACGATCCTTGGCCAGCTTGTACTGCTCAAACTCCTCGATCTTCTCGTCTCTGGTCTGGTTGGCCCGGAGGGCAGTGGATCGCTCTGCCTCATACATCTGCTTGTAGTTATCGGCCGTGGCCACATAGGTGACGACCAGACCGCATAGCACGAGGGCAACAACGACCTGTAATACGATTAGGACCTTTGTCAGCGTGCTCAATCCAGGCTCCTTTCGCTAGGCTGATCGGGTGCGACCCTCACGAAATCCGTCCGTCAATATAGACTGTGCACAGCAGACCATCGCCGATCCGCGCAAACCCAAGACGAGCAGTGACTATATATGTGCCCGTATTCCTATCCTGCCAATATGTACTATTCTACGCGACTGATCTTCTCAGGTCAAGTCATTTTTGCCAAATGACCAGGCTGAAGATGTGCCCAGATCACATCTCGCTGGCCGGCCAAACCACTCCCATGCCCCTGGTCACCAGGACTGCCTTGGCTGCCGCCACCCGGACGAATGGCGACCTGTCGCTCAGGAGCCCTGGCAGTTCCTGGACAAGACGCTCAGAGCCTATCTCGCCTATGGCCAGTGCAGCCAGGACCCTCACCCTGGACTGGTCCTCGTTCTGTGCGGGGCCGGACGCGCCGGGGGGGGCCTTCTCGTCGAGGGCCTCCAAGACCCGGCCTTCCCCGGTCCGGTCGTGGAGTCTGCCGAGCTGTTCGGCTGCTGCAAGCCGAACCTCCACCACCACGTCCTCCAGCATGGGCAAGATCGCGGCCCGGGCCTGGGCGCCGCCCAAGGCCCCCATGGCCCTGATCCCGGTGATCCGGTCATCGGCATAGGCGCTGATCAGCTTGGCCAGGACCTTCTGGACGATCCGCTGCTCGCCGAGCATGGCCAAGGACTCCAAGGCCTGATCCAGGACCCGCTCGTCCGAGGCCCTGTCCTGGATGGCCCAGTGGAGGGCGTCCGCGGCCCCAATGTCGCCGGTCTTGCCCAAGACCAGGGCCGCATTGGCCCGGACCGTTTGGTTGTCGGTGGTGATGACCTTGCGGGCGTAATCGGCGTAGTGCGGAGCACCGAGACGGAACAGGGCATAGGCCGCGGCCAGGCGGATATTGGCGTCTTCGCGGGTCTCGTCGAAGATCTGCTGCACATCGGGCTTGGCCGCCGCGTAACGGAGGTCTCCCACGGCGAGGAGGGCCGCGAACCGCACGGGCACAACGGGGTCTCGCAGCAGCCTCTGTAGTGCCGGCCCGAGGGTGAGTTGCCGCGTGGAGGCCACCACCTCAATCGCATTGGTCCGTATCCTGGGGTCCGGGTCGGACATCGCGGACGACAGGGTCCGATACGCCTGCATGCGCATCTCCTCTGCGGCCCCGGATGCCCGCGCCGACCAGCCCGGGCTCGAGGGTCCGCACCCGGACCCCAGGCCCGTCCAAGACAGGAGGGCCATGGCCCAGAGGCAACGACGGATCCAGTTCTGAGGCCGCACGGGCATCCTGCTCATGGTCTCTTGCTCCCGCCGGACCGGCCCGAGCCACGGCCAAGAAACAGGCGTCTGCGGATCGCCCACGCGACCCCGACGGCCAGGGTGACCGCGCACAGGTTGTCCAGCCATGGACCAGTCCGACTGTAGAGACTGATCCTCCTATCGATCGGCATCCTGTCCACGAACCATCCGGCCATTCCGGTCCGGTCCATGGCCTTCACGGGCAGTCCGCTGCTGGAGGCCAGGGGGGCGTCCTGGATCCGGCCGCAGGAGTCGATCCGACAACTGATCCCGGTGTTGACGCTTCTCAGTATGGGCGTTCGGTTCTCGACTGCCCGAAACACGCACACCGCCACGTGCTGAGCCAACTCGGCACTGGGCCGGACACGGACGGGGTCGCCCGCAAATCGAACGAACCAGCCGTCGTTGCTGATGTTCACCAGTCCGTCGATCCGCTTGCGGCCCCTCTCGTCCAGGGTGAATCGCCGGGCCAGCCAGGGCACGGTGTCCTCATAGCAGATCAGGACGCCGAACCGGTACGGGACGGCCGCGGGTGCCGCGTGGTTGGGGTCCATGGCAAAGACCGTGTCCTGGCTGCCCGGCTCCAGGGTGTAGTCGTAGTTGTACGGGGTGCACCTCATCAGGAGGTTGTACAGCCACCGGAAGCTGCTCTTGAAGGGCAGGTACTCGCCGAATAGGACCAGGTGGATCTTGTCGTACCGCTGGGGGTCCTGGGTGCCGTCAGGCCGGTAGAGGTACGCGGAGTTGAACCGGTCCAGGACCAGATCGCCTTGGTCGTCCCGCCGGACCCGGCCGCCGTATGCCCCGATCAGCACCGACGCGCGGTCCTGAAGGGCGTGCGTGCGCAGGGACCGGTCGAATTCACGGCCCAAGGACTCCGTGCTGAGCAGGGGCCAGATGCCCTCGTCCATGATGGCCTGGACCGAGGTCTCCGGCCACACGATCAGGTCCGCGCCGGCCTGGGCCGCGGACCGGCTCATCTCGAGGAGCTCTGCGAACAGGTCGTCCGAGGACTGGAAGGTCCGCTTGACGGACTGGGGCACATTGGATTGGAGGGAGCCCACGAGCGGGCCCGGCGAGGTGACCGCCTCGGTCTGGGCCAGCCTCCATTGCCCATACGCGATCGCGGCGACCACAGCGGCCCCGACGCAGACCGCCTTGGCCAGGTTGGCCGTGCGTAAGAGCCCCTTGGAGCGGGCTGCGAGGACCAGGTCTGCAGCCAGTCCGCTGACCAGGGCCAGGACGAACGACACCCCAGCCGCCCCAAACAGGTCTGCCAACTGGATCAGGGCCGGATGCCCGAACTGGCTGTGGGCCAGGAACCGCCAGAAGAACCCCCCCAGGGGAAACCCCTGCAGCCGCTCCGCGCCGACCACGACCACGGCCGTGGCCAGGACCAGGGGCACACGCCGTCTCCTGCAGAACTGCAGGGCCAGGGCCATGAGAGGCCACAGCAGGGCCATGTAGGGGCAGAAGGCGACCCACCCGACCAGCGTGACGGGCCGTATCCAGTTGAGGCTGACCATCCAGTAGACGACCCCCACCCCAAAGGCGGCCAGCCCAAGGGTCCGCGTGCGCAGGGCCGGCGCACAGCCCAGGACAAAGGGGGTGTACGCGACCCACGCCAGGGCCGCCCAGCCGACAGGGGGGTGGATCAGGGTCAGGAGCAGGGCAGTGGCGCCGAGCCCAAGCAGGGGGACGATCATCTGATTTCGGGGGCCTCTCAATCCAGCTCCTTTGCCCCGGCCAGCACGTGTTCCGGGTGGTAGTCCCTGTTCGAGTTCATCCGCACGCGGAGCTGGTTGGCGACCCACTTGAGCAGATGGGGGTCGGAGTCGAGCTGTTTGGGGGCCACCTTCATGTCCGAGAGCAGGCGGCCGATCTCGTGGATCTCCTCGCCCGAGAGGAAGAGGTTCCTGCGTCTCTTGGGCCTCAGCGCGGCCAGGCGGAGGCGGGCCTTCTCCACATAGGCCTCCGAGACGTCCAGCCCCACGTAGTCCCTGCCGAGCTGGAGGGCCGCAGCCGCGGTCGTTCCGGACCCGCTGAACGGATCCAACACGCAGTCACCCGGGTTGGAGCTCACGGCGATGATCCGCTTGAGCAGGTTCTCCGGCATCTGGCAGGGGTGCCAGCCCTCCCTCTCCTTGAACGTGCCGCAGACCCTGGAGAACTCGTCCCACACGTCGTCGGGCATCTTGCCCCTGGGGTCTGCGCGGCGGTCGTCGTAGATCAACTGCCGGTCCGAGGGGACCCGGACGGCCCAGTCATTGAACGTGAACCGCTTGCGGTCCTGGACGAAGTAGAAGATGTGGGTGTGGGCCCGGGCGAACTTGTCTCGGGTCTGCTGACCGAACGTGTAGTGCCAGATGATCCAGTTCCGGCAGACCAGCCCCAGGTCGTCCCCCAGGATCCGCACGTGGGCCGCGTAGTCGTCTCCGATGGCCACATAGAACGACCCGTAGGGTTGCAGGACCCGCTTGCACGCGGCCATCCAATCTCGGGTCCATGCGATGTACCGGTCCTTCTGGAGCCGGTCGTGGTACCGGTCGTACAGATACCCGATGTTGAAGGGGGGGTCCGCGAAGATCAGATCCGCGAAGGGGCGGTCGATCCCGGACAGGACCTCGATGCAGTCGCCACACACAATCCGGTTCAGCAGACCCTTCATGGCCGGGCATTCTACCCGATCCCCCTGGGAAAGCATAGACCGCCGCACGGGCCGGGCAGCCCCTCGCGACCGGGTGAAGGTGCGCCTTGCTAGGCCTCGATCTTGCTGACGGTCACCTCGAGGTACTTCTGGCGGTGGCCGGTGCGTCGTCGAGAGTTCTTGCGCCTGCGGAAGTAGGTGGGGTAGAGCTTGGGGCCCTTGACAACGGCCTCTTCAGCGGTGGTCTTGAAGGCGGCGATGACCTTCGCGCCCTCGACATAGGGCTTGCCGACCCGCACCTCTTTGCCTGCGCCGACGAGAAGGACCTTGTCCAACGTCAGGGTGCCTGCCTTGGGGTCGACCTCCTCAAGCTCGATGTTCAGGCGGTCGCCTTCGGCGACCTTGTATTGCTTTCCGCCTTGTTCGATCACGGCATACATGATCCGGTCCTCAATGGTGGTTCACTGCTCTGAAAACAAGTTAAGATACGGGCTTTCGGGCCCGCTGTAAACACATTTGTTGAATTTTTCGTGGTCCGGAGCACGATATACCAGTAGCCTTAGGTCGTTGTCTCTGTTCCGAGGAGCCGCGCATGCAGATCGCCATGATCCAGGATCGCATAGTCCCCTTTGACGACCTGGACCCGGTATACCTGGACCGGGGCCTGTACTTCGGGGACGGTGTGTACGAGGTGCTTCGCACCTACCACGGCATACCCTTTGCCCTGGAGGAGCACCTGGATCGGTTCAGCGCAAGCCTCGCAGCGGTCGGGATCGAGGGGGTGGAGCGGGCCCGGGTTCGAGCCGCGGTCCTGCAGGCCTTGGAGGCCTCCGGCCTGGCCCAGGCCAAGGTCTACTTCCACGTGACCCGGGGCATGGGTCCACGGGACCTGTTCGGCAAGGGCCCGCACGAGCCGACCTTCTTCCTGACCGTGATGGAACTGGGGGACAGCTCCGCGGACAAGGCCCGGGGCATCCGCGTGTCCACCTACCCCGACCTGCGATGGAAGCGGTGCGATATCAAGTCCCTGAACCTCCTGCCCAATGTCCTGGCCCGCAGGGATGCCCTGCACAAGGGGTGCGATGAGGCGATCCTCGTGAACGAGTCGGGGCTGATCACCGAGGGGGCCGCATCCTCCTTCTTCGCCGTGCTGGAGAGGTCTACGGGGGCGGGCGGCACGGAGCCCTTCCTCCAGACCGCGCCCCTGACCGCCAACATCCTGCCGTCCGTGACGCGGCTGTTCCTGATCCGCGCGGCCCGTGAACTGGGGATCCCGGTCCTGGAGGAGCAGCTCACTCCTGAACAGGCTGCCGGGGCCAAGGAGCTGATCATGGCGGTGACCACCAAGGACGTGGTTCCGATCGTCCAGTTCGACGGGCATCCCATCGGCGCAGGGGCCCCCGGGCCCGTTACCTTGGACCTGGCCCAGGCGTTCAAGGGTTTCATCGTGTAACGGAAAGAAGGCGGTTCAATGGGCCTTGCGGCTGTGCGGCTGTAGGTGTCCGTTCGGGAGGTCCTTGCCCTAGGCCCTGTCCGGCCCCTGTCGATCGTCGTGCGGTTCATGGCCGTCTGTCCTTCCAGAAGAACAGTCGCGGAGCGTTCCTTCTATGGCCGGTACAGGTTGTTCCGGCCATGAGCCGCAGCACCATGGGTTGCGTCTGAGCGCACGATGCGTCAGGGCCACCCTGAGCTGCAACCCCGATCCCCATGCCCCACTGAACCGCCTCCTTGGCCTTTGACGTGTATTCCCCAGTCCTGCAAGTAGGCAGTGAGCGGACTCTGGTGGGCAAGAAGGGCCCGCACAGTGAGCGATGGCGGGCTACAGGGCGTTGTTGAAGTACTCGGGCTTGCCGTCGTCGCTGTCGTAGGCGAGGGCGTCCGCGCTGGCGGCGTTCAGGCGGACGCGCTCCACGTGCTCGGCCCGCTTGGAGAGGGTGTCCAGGGTCACCAGGAGGCCGTTCAACCGGACGTCCTCCGTGGCGATCTCGAACGGCACGGGCATCTGGGTCCTAAAGGACTTGAGCACGCTGGAGGTCTTGCGCCCGAGGACCGAGTCGTGGGCCCCGGTCATGCCCACGTCCGTGATGTAGGCCGTGCCCTTGGGCAGGATCCGCTCGTCCGCGGTGACCACGTGGGTGTGCGTGCCGAAGCAAGCGCTGACCCGGCCGTCCACGTGGTAGCCCATGGCGATCTTCTCGCTGGTGGCCTCGGCGTGGAACTCCACGATGAGGACGTCCGCCAGGGGCTGGACCTTGCTGATCAGCCGGTCCGCTGCGTTGTACGGGCAGTCCGCCGGCTTCATGAAGAGCCGCCCGATCAGGCAGATCACGGCCACGGTGGGCCCCCTGGCCGTCTTGTACAGGGCGAAGCCGTGGCCTGCGGCGTGTTCCGAGAGATTGGCCGGGGCGGCGATGTTGTCGGCGTTCTGCAGGGTCTCCAGGATCACCCGCTTGCGATAGGCATGGTCCCCGAGCGTGATCAGATGGACCCCGTGGTGGAGCAGCTTCTCGTAGATCTGGGGCGTCAGCCCCGATCCCCCCGCGGCGTTCTCCGCATTCGCGATCACGCAGTCCACCGCGCGCTCCTGCACGAACGGCCTGAGGGTGTCCGCGAGGGCGCGCCGGCCGGGTCTGCCCACGATGTCTCCGATGCAGAGGACGGTCAGTTTCACGCCGTGCGCCTCCAGCCCGGGTCGCCGTGCCCGGGCGTCCTACTTGGCGTATTCGATGCAGCGGACCTCGCGGAGCAAGGTCACCTGGATCTCGCCCGGATAGGTCATCTCGGTCTCGATCTTGTTGGCGATGTCCCGGGCGATCCGCGTGGCGGCATCGTCGGTCACCTCGGCCGCGTTGACAATGACCCGGATCTCGCGGCCGGCCTGGATGGCATACGCGCTCTCCACCCCCTTGAAGGTGTTGGCGATCTCCTCCAACTGCTCCAGACGTTTGATGTATCGCTCGAGCGTTTCTCGCCGGGCGCCGGGACGGGACGCGCTGATCGCGTCGGCCGCTGCGACCAACGGCGTGTACGGGTTGTCGGGCGGCACGTCGCCATGGTGTCCTGCCACGGCGTTGAGCACCACGGCCGACTCGTTGAACCGCTTGAGATAGTTCACCCCGATCGAGGGGTGGTTGCCCTCCATGTCGTGGTCCAGGGCCTTGCCGATGTCGTGCAACAGGCCTGCCCGGCGGGCCAGGGAGCCGTCGAGACCGAGCTCCTCGGCCATGGCCTGGCTCAGGAAGGCCACCTCGACGCTGTGGCGCAGGACGTTCTGGCCGTAGCTGGTCCTGTAGTACAGGGAACCGAGCATGCTCAGGACCTTGTTGTTCAGGCCGCGGACATTGACCTCCACCGAGGCGTCCTTGCCCAGTTGGAGGATCTTGTGGGTGACCTCCTCCCGGGTCTGGCTGACCAACTCCTCGATCCGCGAGGGGTGGATGCGGCCGTCCTGGATCAGACGCTCCATGGACAGGCGGGCGACCTCCCGGCGGACCGGGCTGAAGCCGCTGACCACGATCACGCCCGGGGTGTCGTCCACGATGACATCCACTCCCGTGGCCTTCTCGAAGGCCCGGATGTTCCTGCCCTCCCGGCCGATGATGCGGCCCTTCATGTCGTCGTTGGGGATGTCCACCGCGGAGACCGTGGCGTCGCAGGTCTGGTCTGCGGCATACCTCTGGATGGCCAGGGTGATGATCTCGCGGCCCTTCTCTTCGGCCGTCTCCTGCGCCTCGTCCAGTTTGCGCCGGATCAGGCTGGCCATCTCGTGTTCGCACTCGTCCTCCAGACGCTGGAGAAGCAGCTTCTTGGCCTCTTCCACATCCAGCCCCGTCATCTTGAGGAGCTGGTTCTTCTGCTGGGCGATCAGGCCGTTGAGCTGCTGCTCTTTCTGGTCGATGTTGTGCTGCCGCCGCTCGACCTCCTTCTCTTGGTCCTTGAGCAGGGCCTCCTGCCTGCGCACGGCCTCGGTCTGCCTCTCCAGCACGTCCTCCCTCTTGGTCAACCGCATCTCCGTCTCGCGAAGCTCCGTGCGGATCTGGTTGGCCTCTGCCCCAAACTCCTCCTTGCGCTTGATGGCCTCGGCGGCCGCGTCGATCTGGGCCGCCTTGATGATGTTCTCGGCCTCTTTCTTGGCCCCGTCGAGCTGTCTCTGGATGTCTTCCGCAAGGGTCTTGGCCCTGGTCTTGGCGTTCATCCGGAAGATGAGGATCGTGCCGGCTACGGCAGCGATCACCGCAAGGATGGTTCCAAGACCGCCCCAAAGGGAGGGCGCCATCAGGACTTGATCCATGGTCTGGCCTTTCTGTATCGGGTATCGAAACTCAGTCCCCGACCACTATAGGGATGCACAGAACGGAAGGCCGAGGAGGGTAGGCCTGAGGTGTACTGCGTTGCGCAAGCCGTGGAAACGAACTGGACTGGGGTCGAACCGGTCTGTTACCGGTCGTCCCAGCCTGCAGTGGAAGACCCAGGGCTCAGACACCCATAGCCCAAAACCGACGCGGCGGGTTCCGTGCCCGAGTCTCGGCCACTCCGCAAAACGAACAGGATCATCTGATTCTCGATTTCCTGGCTTACGCTATACACACCCTTGGTCCACAAGGTCAGACTTGCCACGTCTGCTTGCGGAGGCCAAAGGCTGTACCTAAGGAACTCATCCTACCACGAGGCCGAGGCATCCGCCTCTACCTCGCCGTCGCCCCGGGGGCCTTGATCCGCCCTCAGGGTCGGCTGCCTAGCCTGTCTATGCACTATATAATGGTCGCACAAAGCGTTAGTTCGTATCTTATTGGGCGGCCCCGATCCGGTCAAGGGCAAAAATGTGGTTATTCGTCTTCCTCCGCACTTGGGATTGACCTCCAGGGAGGGATCTGCAATCATGTTGAGACTCAAGTCCGAGAGACCGGTGACCTCGGCAGCCTTGTTCCGCCGTGAGGGTGCGTGTTGTGCCCCTAAGGACGCCCAGTATAAGTGTTGACGACACCGTGCTTTTGGAGCAATGGCGCGGCGGGGACTCGTCCGCCCTGGAGCGGCTGATCCTGAAGTACCAGGATCGGCTCTACAACGCCATCCTGAGGATCTGCGCGAATCCCGAAGATGCCGCGGAACTGACCCAGGAGACGTTTGTCAAAGTGATCGAAGGTATCGAGCGTTTCCAGGCCAAGAGCAGCTTCTACACCTGGGCCTTCCGGATTGCCGTCAATCTGGCGCTCAATCACTGCCAGAGGCGCAAGCGGATCGGTTTCCGCTCCCTGGACCGGGATGAGTCGAACGGGGGGGAGGGGGCGGGCCGACTCCTGCGGGACCTCCTGCACCATCAGGGGGCCCGCGATCCGGCCGGGATTGCCCAGAATCGCGAGCTGTGCGGCTTGGTGGCCTGGGCCTTGATGGAGTTGGATGATGCGCACCGGGCCGTCATGGTCCTTCGGGACATAGAGGGCATGGAGTACGCCCAGATCGCCGAGGTGCTGGGTATCGAGCTCGGGACTGTCCGGAGCAGGCTCAGCAGGGCTAGGGGTGCGTTCAGGGAGATCTTGGAGGCCATGGTACGATGAGTGGCTCAGTAGACCCCCGTCTGGAAGAGATGCTCAACGGCCTGCTCGACGGAGAGCTGACGGCCGCCGAGGAGGCCGAAGTGAGGAACAGGCTCGAGCGGGACAGGGTCCTGGCGGATCGCCTTGGGCAGTTGGAGGCCTGTCGCACGCTCCTGGGCTCCCTTCCGAGGGAGGAGGTCCCGGTCGAGTTGGCCGAACGGCTCAGAGAGATGGCCCATGGACGCGGCCTGCCCAGGCAGACCGGTGCGTTTGGCGCGGGTCCGGCCGGCGGCAGCCGAATCCGGGGCGGCCGCTGGGTCGCCGTGGCTGCGGCCGTGCTCTTGGTGGGCCTGCTGTCCGTCCTGGCCAGGTCCATCTTCCGTGGGCCCGGCGGGGCCCCTCCCATGACCGCGTCCACGGCCACGACTGAGCCGGGGACCCCGGCTGTGCGGTCCGGTCCGGCCGCTGAGACCCTTGCGGGGCGACTGGATCTGCGGGTTGCCAGCCTCGAGGATATGGGCATGTTCTTCCATCGAACCCTGGAGAACCACGGCGTGGAGGGGGTTGCTGTCGCTGGGCAGGCCGGTCCCAGGCGGGTGTATCGTCTCCGGTGCAGCCCAGGCGTGATGGAGGCCGTGCTGGCGGATCTGGCGGGTTCTTGGCACCTGTTCGAGGAGTCCACGCTGACCCTGGAGGCAGGGTCGTCGAACGGTCCGGTGAGGGTGGCCTCGATCAGCCCGGATCAGCTGGCCGGCATCCTCCGACAGGAGAGGCCCGACATGGCATTGGAGAAGGCCAAGGAGACCGCAGTGCTGAACACCGTGAGTCTGGGGATGCCCTCCCGGGACATCCTGGCTGCGGTGGTGGCCAGGCCGAACACCCCGTGGCCGGTCGTGCCCAAGCCGGTCATGACCTCAGGCCGGGGGCCGGTTGTGGAGAGACCCGAGCCGGAGCCGGGCGCCAGGCTCGTGGACCTCACCGTGGTCCTGGACGCGGGTCGATAGCGTCTTCAAGTCCTCACCAGTTGGGTCTCGTACAGGGCCCTGTACAGGGGGCACGTGTCCACGAGTTGCCCGTGGCTGCCCTCGTCCATAATCCGGCCTTCGTGGACGACCACGACCTTGTCCGCGGACATCACGGTGCTGAACCGGTGTGCGATCAGAAGGGTGGTCCGGTTGGCCATCATGGCCTCCAGGGCACGATGGATCTTGGCCTCGCTGTCCGTGTCGACCTGGCTGGTGGCCTCATCGAAGATCAGGATCTCCGGGTTCCCGAGAATGGCCCTGGCAATGATGAGCCTCTGAATCTGGCCCCCGCTGAGTCCCGCCCCGTGCTCGCCGATGACGGTCTGGTAGCCCTGGGGGAGTTGTTCGATGAACTCGTGGGCAAAGGCCTGTCTGGCGGCCCCGATGACCTCGGCCTCCGTGGCCCCGGGCTTGCTGTACGCGATGTTGCGGGCAATCGTGTCGTTGAAGGTCACCAGGGTCTGGGTGACGAGCCCCATCCTGCCCCGCAGGCTGGCCAGGGTCACGTCGCGGACATCCACTCCGTCGATCAGGACCTGTCCGTCCTGCGGATCGTAGAACCGGGGGATCAGGTTGACCAGGGTCGTCTTCCCCGAGCCGTTGGAACCGACGATGGCCACGGTTTGTCCGGCCTCGATGGTCAGGTTGATCCCGCAGAGCACGGGTCTGCGGGTCCCCGGGTAGGTGAAGTGGACGTTCCGGAACACGATCTGGCCCTTGCCCGCGGGGAGCACGGCAGCACGGGGCTTCTCCTGCTCCACGGGTTCGGCCAGCAGGGCTTCGATCCGTTCGGCCGGGGCCGCAGCCCGCTGCAGCTTGGGCCACAGGTCGCTGCTCTTGCGGGCCGCGTCCGATGCCGCGCCCAGGAGGATCAGCAGCCCCAGGAACTCGGAGCTGCCCACGTGCTGGTTGGTGATGGAGTAGACGCCCACGATCAACGCCACGGAGGCGGCCACCATGCCGGTGACCTCGAGGAGGGGGCTGATGGCGGCATCGATCTTGGACATCTTCAACTGCTGGCGGAGATGGCTCACCGTGATCTGGGCGAAGAGCTCCTGTTCGTAGGTCTGGCGGTTGTAGACCTTCACGACCTTGAGCCCTGCCAGGGTCTCCTGGATCTTGGCCAACAGCAGTGAGCTGGCCTGCAGAGATTTGTGGCTGGCCCTGCGCATCTTCCTCCCGAACCGGCCCACCAGCACGAGGACCACCGGGCCTCCGCACAGAAAGACCATGGTGAGCTGCCAGTTGATCAGCAGGGCCCCTCCGATCATGAACAGGGTGTTGAGGGGCTCTCGCAGGGCGGGGCCGAAGATGACCTTCAGGGCGTGGTTCATCTCGTTGGCATCCCGGATGATCCGGCTCACACTGTCGCTGGGTCGCTCCTGGGTGAAGTAGCCGACCGGCATCCGGGTCAGGTGGGCGAACACGGCCTGCTTCAAGCGCATGGTGGCCTCGTGAACGACCTTCTCGGCCACGTAGGCCTGGCAGTACTTGGCCGCGCACCGGACCGTCGTCACGATCAGCATGACCACCACCAGGATCGCCACGGCCTTCATGGTGTCCTGCGGCGACTCCTGTCTGGGCACGTGGCGGGCGATCTGGCGGGCCCTGTCCAGCGCGGTCCTCTCCAGATTCCACATCCACCGGCCGAACCGGCTCCAGCCCAGGCCTCGGACAAAGTCCTGATCCGATGGGGTATGGAGGACGAGGGTCGTGTCGGAGGCGTCCCCTGCATAGGCCCGCCGGATCTGCAGGGTCAGCTCGGGCTCCCTGGTTGAGGCCAGCACCTCCAGGATCTGGGCGGCGCTCCCTTGCACCAAGTCCGTCCGTCCGATGGCCGTGATGCGGTCGAACGGGACAAGGCCTGCCTCTTGGGCCAGGCTGCCCGGCTGGACGCGGAGCACGACCAGCCCAAGGGGGCCCTGGACCGCGTCGGCCCCCGGGGCCGCGGACGGGTCTGCGGTGAGGCCGTACCGGCGGCGGCATGTCAGGCCGTCCAGCCACCCGTGGAGCCCCCCCTCCTCCTTGTCGACCATGACCTTCAGCAGGGGGATGATCGTCAGAAGGCTCAGGGACAGCAGCGAGGCCACGACGAGGGCGCTGACGACTACGACCACAAGGCGGGGCCACTGCGGCCAGACGTACTGGAAGATGCCCTTCAGTGCCTTCATGCAACGCGTTGCCTACAGGAGACCAGTCGGTGACACAGTCGCCCGGTTTGGGGATCGTCGGTCGCCCACCGGGCCACCAAGCTAACCGTGATCCGGAGATGGGTCAAGGCCCAAGGCCTCCGGAGCAGGCGCAGAGGTCCCGGCAGGCCGCATGTGGGGGAGGAAGGCCCATGTTCATGGCCGCGGGGACAGGCCCGGTCGGGAGGAGGTCATGCCTGCCCGAGGATCTCCCGATACACGCCCTCGGTGTGGGCGGCAATGGTGTCCCAGCTGAAGCCGTAGGCTGCCTTGACACGGCCGTTTTGGCCCATCCAGCGGGCGTGATCGAAGTTCGCGAAGGTCTCTCTGATGCCCCAGTGGATGGAGCCCGGATGGTCATAGACGAGGTAGCCGTCCCGCCCGTGGGAGATGAGCTCCCGCGGCCCCCCGTTCCGCGTGGCGATCACAGGCTTCCCGGCGGCCCAGGCCTCCAACACGATGATCCCAAAGGGCTCGTTTCGACTGGGGACGCAGACCGCATCGGCACTCTTGAAGAGATTGACGAGGTCCCCGTTGGCCCCCATGGCCCCCGGGAACCGGACGGCATGGGAGACCCCGAGCTGATGGGCCCGTCCCTCCAGGGGCCCCTTGAGCTCGCCATCCCCCACGAACACGACCTTCGCATCCCCGCGATCCTTCAGGATCGACGGGACGGCCTCGAGCAGGAGGTCGGGTCCCTTTTGGGTGGTCATCCTCCCCACGAACAGGACTAGGGGATCCAGGGGTCCGATTCCGTAGGTCCTCCTGCACACCGCCGGGTCGATGTAGCCGTCGAATCGGTGGCAGTTGATTCCATTGTAGATGGTCCGGAGTTTCCAGCCGGGGATGTTGTACTGGCCTTGGACCTCCTCCGCCAGGGTCCCCGAGACCGCAATCACCCGGTCGGCGCAGTAGGCCGCTTCGGCCTCAATGCCCCGTATCCGCTCCGCCTTGCCGTTGTAGTAGTGGTTGCCGCACCGGCCGTACTCAGAGGAATGAAACGTCATCACGACGCGGCTGCCGCGGTCGTTCTTGGCCTGCACGACCCCCTTTGCGCAGAGCCAGTCGTGTCCGTGCACAATGTCAAAACGGGCACACTGATAGGCTTCGGTCTCGCCCAGAAAGTACACGAAGCTGTTGCACATGTTGTTCATCTCGGTGATGAAGTCCGGATGCAGTTGGATGGGACACCGATGGTAGTGGACCCCATCGATCACGGCATACGGCGTCTGTCCCTGGCCCAGACGGGCAAACACGTGCAGTTCATGACCGCGGCGCTGCAGCGCAGCGGCCAACTCGGTCACATGGACCGCCACGCCGCCGACTGCAAGCGAGTGAAGGCTCTCCCATGCGAACATCGCGATTTTCATCGTCGGCAGTCCTCAGATCGCTCCCGTCCCTTGGGGGAATCCCTGCATGTTCCACCAGTTCAGATCCACCTGGGGGAAGATGACGTCATGCACGTCCGCGTCGTGCAACTCGGACCTCTGCGCCTCGCTCAGGTTGTCCAGGGCGCTCGGATCCGCGCCCAGGCTCTCCGCCAGATCCGTCAGACACTCGAACCGGGAGACATGGCCGAGGAATCGCTTCATGCCGTACTCGTCGGCCTGGCTCCGCGAGATCACAAACGGCCAGTCGCTGGCCTGGAGAAGGAGCAGCTCCCGCCCCGCCTTTTCCAGGATCTGGCGGAGGGCGGTCTGCCTTCGCCAGGGCAGATGGTAGGTGAGCTTGCCAAACAGGGTCTCACACCGATACTCGATCCGCCACATCCAGTGCACCTTCGGATTGGCCCAGACCCGGTGGTCTCCCCCCTCGCCCCACGAACCCTCGGACAGGGACATGGACTGATCGGGCGGGGCGAGGTTCAGGTGGGCCTCCGGGGTACGGAGCTCCACGGCCGGGTCGGCATTGAGCGTGAGCAGGACGTCCCGCAGGAACTGCGGCCCCTCGAACCACCAATGGCCGAACAGCTCGGCGTCGAAACAGGCGACCACGGCCCCTCGTCGCCCCGTTCGCTGGTGGTGCTCCACAAGCCGTCGCTTGACCTCGGCACAGAAATGGGTGGCCTGTTCGTAGACCTTGCCGGCGACCTCCTCGGGGGCGTACGGCTGTTTGGCGCCGAGATCGGAGTGCCGGTCGGTCACCCTCCAGTATCGCAGGCCCCGCCGCGGTCCGTGCCTCTTGTGAAACTCCAGATAGACCCCGTCGGCCGGGTAGCCCACGAATCCGCACCAGACCTGCTTGCAGATCTCCGGATCCCGGGGGAAGGCGGCCAGCCCCTGGCCCGGGCGGCCGTTGTCCTGGATCCACACAGGGTCCCGCACGACCTGGCCGCCTCCGGCATCCGGGTCGCGAGCCGTGTCCTGAACGCCGGGTCCTCGCAGGAGGTGATTCTCCACGAAGAAGTGGGAGATCTGCTCCTCGGTCATGACCTGGCCGATCCCGAGCCGGTGAGTCTGTTGCCCCCAGGGGATGGGGGCGCTCCACGGCCCGGCCGGTCGGTAGGCCCCCTCGGGCAGCCACATCCCCTTGGGCCGGATGCCCAGAATCCGCTCCGAACTGCGGGCGCCCGCACGGACCTGCGCCCGCACACACGAGTCCTCGAGCAGCAGGGGGAGATAGGCGTGCGTCGCGCTGGACGTGAGGATCTGGATGAGGCCTCTGTCCATCTGTTCTGCAAAGGCCTTGGGGAGGTTCCGGTTGATCCCGTCGAACTGGCCGGCCAGGCCGCTGAAGAACCCCTCCCACCGCTCGGCGAGGCGGGCCATATGGGCCTGCCCCTGCCGCTCGAATTCATAGCGGTCCGCGCGGGCCTGGCTCACCCGATCCTTGAGGTACTTCTCGAAGCCCACGGCAAAGTCGGCGTGGGCCAACTGTTCGAGCAAGACGGGCGTCAGACCGATCGCAAGCTGGGGGTTGCAGCCCAGATGCTCGCATTCCTGGATCAGGGTCAGGAGCGGCAGGTAACACTCGGCCACGGCCTCGTACAGCCAGTCCTCCCCGTGCGGCCAAGTGCCGTGGTGCAGCACGTACGGCATGTGCCCATGCAGCACCAGGCAGAAGCTGCCAGCAGCCTGCCTCTTGTCCGTCGCTCCGTGCGGGTCGCTCTGCATGCCTGCGGCTGGCCTCCCTGCTTTGAACTACGGCGCTGCCGCCGGGTTGGCCTCCTCGGTCTCGCCGGGACGGCAAGGGGCCTCATCCGGAGGCGGGACCGATGTCTCCAGTTGGACGGAGTAGGCCACACGGGACAGTCCCGCCTGGTGCATCTGCTGATGGCAGGACTCGATGGCGGCCAGCAGAGTCCCGAGCCTCCCCTTCAAGATCATGCTGCCGTTGACCTGTTCGGGAGGCACCCCGATCTCTGCGAGACGCTGACGGTAGGGGGTCAGCGGATGTCGGGTCGCCTCTCCGTCGTGCCCCACCTCGACCCGCACCTCGGCCATCAGGTCCAGAGGGGCGGTCTGGCCGTCCGTCCTGGCCCGCCGCCGGGCGCCCGGGCCGCGAGAGGCGGGCAACAGCTCCCGTATCTCCTGCGCGGGCTTGGCCGATGAGGGGCAGGCCTCCTTGTAGACGACCAGGGTCTGCTCGACGATCTTGTCCCAGGTGAAGCTCTCCTCCACCGCCTTTCGGCCATTGCGGCCCATCCAGCGGGCTCGGTCAAAATCGGCCAGGATCATCCCAAGGCCCCATGCCACGGAGTTGGGGTTGGGTTCAATCTTCAAGCCGTTGACCTCGTGCCAGACATACTCGCTCGGGCCGCCGATCTGGGTGACCACGACCGGCTTGCCTGCGCTCCAGGCCTCCAATACGACGATTCCAAACGGCTCGTTCCGGCTGGGCATGCAGACCACGTCGGCCAGCTTGAAGAGGCGGACCAGGTCGTCCCCGTCGCAGCGGCCCAGGAACCGCGTCGCAGCTCCGACCCCCAACTGGCGGACCCTCGCCTCCAACCCCGGCCGCATGTCCCCGTCCCCGGCGAAGACAAACTTGGCGTCCCGGCGGGCCCTAAGTATGGACGGGATGGCCTCCACCAGGAGGTCGGGACCCTTCTGCCACGCCAGTCTGCCGCAGAACAGGATCGTCGGATCCAGGGGGGCGATGTGGTGTCGCCTCTTGTCCTCTCCGGGATCCGTCGTGACATCGAAGCGAGCCGGGTTCACTCCGTTGTGGATCGCGGAGACCTTCGCGTGCGGGACCTCGTACATCCACATGAGCTCGTTCTTGGTGGCCTGTGAAACCGCGATGATTCGATCCGCCCAGTAGGTCCCCGCCCGCTCTTGCTCCCGGATGCGGGCCGAGCGGCCCGTCGGGAAGGAGTTGCCGCAGCGGGCATACTCCGTGGCGTGGATCGTCAGCACGCACTTGTGCCCCCGCCCCTGTTTGATCCAGATCATGGCATTGGCGGCGAGCCAGTCATGGGCGTGGACCAGGTCGAAACGGCCGACGAAGTCCTCGACCTCGAAGACCCGGTCCACAAAGGACCGGCACATGTTGTTGACGTCCTCTACGAAGTCCTGGTGGGCCGGGTACGCACATCGATGATAGTGCACGTCTGCGATGAGGTCGTGACACCGCTGGCCGGGCATGCGTCGGGTGAACACGTGAACCTGGTGGCCTTTCTCCGCGAGGGCGGCCGCCAGCTCCGTGACATGGACAGCAACCCCTCCGACCGCGACAGAATGAAGCGACTCCCAAGACAAGATCGCGACACGCACCGTAAGCCTCCTTGCGTCTGTGGACCTGAAAGCCTGCCCATCCTGGGCAACTGCCCGCCTCCGTGTAACGACGCTTGCCTTCCTATCTAGGTTCTTGCTCTCCCGCCGTGACCGGCTCCCGATCTATATCCTGCACTCCATCACCGATCCCTCCTGTTGGCGTGCTCCAATCTGCTGCAACCCCTCTTGCGGCACGGATACCACCCCTGGTAGACACCTAGTTCGATACGAGCAAGATGTAGCAGTCGTGCCATATCGACAGGACCTTACAAAGCCCTGTAACCCTTGTCAACAAGTATTCCAAGACTTAGAGTATTCTCAGGCCTAAAATACTGCAAGGCCATTTGGACCGTGGTCCCAGGTCTGCCCTGGACCGGCGAAGTGGCGGACTTGTTGATAGACCCTTGGGGGACCTCGTGTGGAGATCCGGTGTTTCACGATAGGGACCTTTGAGACGAACTGCTACCTCCTCTCGGCCGACCGGTCGTCCGGGCCGGGGCTCCTCATCGACACAGGGTTGGAGGCCGGGGAGTTGGCCGAGGTCCTGGGAGGGGCGGGCTGCGTGGTGGATGCGGTGGTCCTGACCCACGGTCATGTGGACCATGGGGGCGGCTTGCCGGGCATACGCCGTGCCTTCCCCAGGGCGAGGGTCTACCTCCACTCCCTGGAGGCCGGTGTCCTCGCCGACCCCGAGCAGAACCTCTCCCGCCTGGCCGGGGTGGATTGGACTGCGGGCCCGGCCGATGTGCTGGTGGCCGGCGGCGATGTCATTGAGGCGGCCGGCGTCCGTCTGGAGGTGATCCACACCCCCGGCCATACCCCCGGGGGGATCAGTCTCTACGAACGGGGTGACGGCGTCGTGTTCAGTGGAGACGCCCTCTTCGCCGGGT
>JAGOQT010000279.1 GCA_018007255.1 Phycisphaerae bacterium
CCCGTCCGCGGCCAGGAAACGAATCGTGTCAATGCACAGCGTGTCCAGATTGGATTCACTCATGAGACCATCCCATCCCTGTTCAGTATCGACCTTGACTGACCCACATGCAAAGACCGGTAAGGTAGCACGGCAAGTCCGTATCCGCAAGGCCTTTCATCGCGAACGCGGCGAGCGGACATGGGTGCAGGGGCACAGGGTTGCGGAGATGGGCAGGGGATTGCAGGATCGCAAGGGCGCGGATGCAGGACCGCCCAGGCCAGGGCGGGATGGTCATTGAGGGTCTGATGGGACGGCAGGGGGCTGCGATCTGGACCCTCGGGATTGGATCAAGACGGTGATCCGGTCCACCAGGTCCCGCCCGGCCAGTCTTGCCTTGTCCAGGGCAAAGGCCAGGGCCTGCGCCACTCGGTCCGGAGCGGTGGACTCCAGACAGGCCTGGTGTATGGCCAGGTGCTCCCGCGGGGTGCCGGCGGGTGGGGCCAGGCAGTAGACGGCTGACACGAACCCCGCCATGTAGACGGCTACCAGGAGCACGAGCCTCGCTCTCCAGGTGCGCATACGGTACTCCTCCTGGGGTCCTTGTAGTGCAGCTCCCGGCGGTCGTTCCGGGAGATCCTCATCGCCCTCCACCCATAATATACCACGAAAAACCGGGGTTCACAACAGGTCGGTCTCGGCAGGGCCGGTCGCGTGGCCGGCGAGGGCCTTCCCCTAAACGAGGGATGGCACGGCCGTCAGTCCGGTCGCTGGTCCTGTGTGGGATGGCCACCGGTGTCGATCACCCGCGCATCGGGCAGGGCGTGTCGGACAATCTCGTAGGCCAGGTTGACCCATTGCGGGCACGCATCCAGGACCACGCTGTCCGTGCTGGCCACCACCCCGCTCGCCTGGATGAGCTGGGCATCCGGACTGAGGCTCAGTTCGGCCTGCCAGGGCCAGGAGTGGGCCCTTCCGGTTTGATGGATCAACGTCCTCAGGCGTCCGCTGTTGGACACGGGGCTGTCCAGGAGCCACAGGACCTTGGACAGGCCTTGGCCCTCCACGAACCGGCCGATCAACTCCAAAGCGGGGACCGTCTCTTCCACCGTGCGGTACGTACCGTGGACGCCAGCCAGGTCCCGGAGGCACCCGTCGCGTCCCTTGAAGAGCGGAGCCCCGCTGAGGGCCGCCTCCACTGTGATGAGCAGGTTGTAGGCGTCGATGGCCAGGCTGGAGAGGCGGAGTTGGCCGAGGGGAACCATCCGGGCCCGGCGGGACGAGAGTTGCTGATCGGTGCAGGCGGACCGCATCACCGCCCGTCGCTGACGCACGGTCAGCGAGAAGCGGTCTCCCACGAGCTTCAAGGCCGCATGGTCCGCGTACCCCCTGGTCCTCAACCAGGACAGGTCCGCCACTGCCCTCTGAAGCCCCGGGACCATCCGTGGCGAGAAGATCCGTCCGTCCTCCGGATGTGGGCCTCGATGGGATCGCGTGTCCGGCATGACGCCCGTGGCCCCCAGAAACCGTTTGACATCGCCCGGCCCGCGGCTTACCATGCCCTGCCGTACGGCCGACGGCCATCACCCATCATCGAGAACCCGTGGTCAAGAGTCAATCGGCAGTTGAAGGATGCCTAGTCACAACCTGGCCCGCATACAGATCGGCGATCTGGAGGTGATCGGCTATTCGGTAGGGGGAGAGGAGACCGTGGTCGCCGTGCCCCAGCTGGACGTCTGCTTCGATGTCGGCAAGGCCCCGGACCAGATCATCTCCATCAATCACGTGCTCCTGACGCACGGTCACATCGACCATGCCGCGGGGTTTGCCTACTACCTCTCGCACCGACAGTTCGACGGCCAGGTCCCGGGCACGATGGTGGTGCCCAAGAACCTCCTGTCGCCCGTTCGGCAGATCCTGGACGGATGGGGGGTGCTGGACGGAAACCGGATCCCCGTCAACCTCATTGGGGTCGGGCCCGGAGACGAGGTGCAGATCAAGCCCAACCTCTTCGCACGGGCCTTTCCGACCGACCACTGCAAGGGGTCGCTCGGGTACTGCGTCCTGGAGAAGCGCAAGAAGATCAAGCCTGAATACGCGGGCCTCACGGGCCCGCAGATCGTGGCCCTCAAGAGGCAGGGTACCGTGATCGACACCCTCCTGGAACTCCCGATCGTCAGCTACCTGGGCGACACCCAGTACGTGGACTACTCGTCCCTGCCCTATGTCGTAAACAGCAAGATCCTGATCGCCGAGTGCACGTTCTACGAGCAGGACCACCTGGATCGTGCCCAGGCCGGCCGGCACATGCACGTCACCCAACTGGCTCGCTTCCTGGAGCCGCTGCGCAACGAGCACGTCATCCTGACCCACATCACCCAACGGACCACCCTGCAGGAGGTCAGGCGGATCTTGAAGAAGACCCTTGCGCCGGAGATCCTGGGCCGGATCCTCCTGCTCATGGAGTGCAGGGGACGGGCTGTTAGGACCCGCGACGAAGTAGAGTAAACGTCTACCATCTCATCTTCGGGCCACCTTGGGCCGCTCGTCAATCGCGGAATCCTCGACGTAGAAGGGCACTACGCCTCCGGTTTCGCTCAATCCTCGCGTCCCCATCTGACCCAAATCTGAGCGGCAAACCCTTACTCTATTGCTTCGCGGGTCCTTGCGTACGGCTAGTCCCCGGTCCGCAGGGTCTCGGACCCTCACCGATAGCAGTAGAAGCGGACGCGGAGGATGGTCGGCGGGTCCGTTTGGCCTTGTGCAGGCCGCGGGTCGCCCCATCGCCGACCGCCCAGGGGGATCTCGGTGCCGGCCTGGGCGCGTGCTGCGGCGTCGGACAGGTCATAGCCACGCCCCATGATGTCGTCGCCATTCAATCGGCGGGAGGACACCCACCTGCCGTTGATGAACCTGCCGCGATCCACGCTGGCCGGTGCGGCGATCCGACCCGGGGTCTTGGGGGACACCCGGAAGGGATGGCTCCCGTTGGTGGCGAAGTAGTACTCATCCGGTGCGGTCCGGACGATGATCAGGTAAGGGCCCTGCATGAAGCGGATCAGACCGGGTCCGGCGTCTGGGCGCGGGGCCTCGCCGGGCGTGTCGCCCCCTCGCCGGCCCGGGACGCCCGTGAAGTCGAACACGTAGTCGCCCATCTCGACCCGGCCCGGACCCTCGCCTGGTGCGGGCGTGATCAACCGGATCGCATCGGCCCTCCCCTGGGCCTCCGCAATGGCCCCGGACAGGCCGCCGAGGAGTTCGTAGGTCCTCGAGAACCCGCTGTCCGGGCTCAGGCGATCCACGCCGAAGGGCGAGTAGCATAGGGCGTTCAGCTGGGTAAAGGCCGCCCAGGCATTGTCTCCATCCTGGCGGGTCTCCGGGATGAACGCGGGGTTTCCGCCCCGTGCGAAGGTCTGGACGATCTGGGCGAAGGAAGTCAGGTAGATGTCCGGCGCAAGGATGTCGATCGCGGGCGCGCCTGTACGCCAGATGTCGTGCACGAGCGGCTCTGGACCCCCGCTGGGATAGTCGCCCGGCCCCAGATCGTTCGGCTGCACAATCCAGGCGTTGACGTACATGGGGAGGGGATACTCCCGCTTGCCCTGCGCGGCCACGGCCCCGATGTAGCGGGCATAGTGCCAGGCCATGAAGATCTCATCCGTGCGGTTGAACAACTCTGCGTCCGGCGCCCGGACCGGCCGGTTCGGGCTGTTGGGCACAGGCCGGTCCGGACGCGGCACGTTCTTCCCGAAGACCTCCTCCCAGGTCCCGCGGGTGCGGAATCCGGCCGCCCTCCAGATCTCCTTCAACTCCGGGAGCAGCCTGTCCCTGTTCCGCTGGAGTGCGTCCATGAGCTCCCTGGGGACCGGTGCGCCGAAGGCCTCGTTGGCCGCTCCGCAGTAGTCCCGCGTGCTCCCCAGCACGCCCACCTCGTTCTCGACCTGGACTGCGATGACCGTGTGCTCCTTGGAGTCGACTCTGCGGATGTGCCTCATCAGGGCTGCGAAGGCCCTGGCATCCGCCTGTCGATTGGCCCGGCTGAACGTGCTGAGGATCTCCAAGGTGTTGCCCTCGGCGTTCACCACACGGGGGAAGCGGTCCTGATCCCTCTTGACCCACTCGGGCACAAAGTGGGACAGGCCGTTCTTCCAACTGGCCATCCAGAGGACGACCAGCCGTACCCGGCTTGCCCGCGCGGCCTCGATCTGATAGTCGATCATGGAGAAGTCGAACCGGCCCTCCTCGGGCTCGATCAGGTCCCACGATACGACGGTCAGGATCGTATTGAGATGGGCCTGGGCCAGGCGGGGCAGGATCGTCTTCATCGTCTCCGTGTCCGAGGAGGCGGCGTTGGACACCTCCCCGGCCACGCAGAGGAAGGGGCGTCCGTCCACGATGAGCTTGGTCATGCCGTCCCGCTTCTCCAGTCGGGGCATGTCCGAGGCCACGCGCGGGCCCGCGCACGCGCAGGTCGCCCCGGCTGCACACACGATCATCCCACACCACAGCGTTCTCTTCTTCATGTTCCTGGCCTTTCCGATCGAGGTTGCCCCGGGCGGAGACCACCCGCGGCGGGAGTTCACTTCGCCTGCTGGAACTGCACCAACCGGATGCTCGGCCTCGGCGGCGTTCTCATGTCGAAGCCGAGGAAGAAGCCCGTCCAGGGCGGCTGATTGTACGCCACGTTCTGCCACGCGATGGACAGCCGGTACTGCGGGTCGTGCATGAGCGTGGGGATCCGGTGGTCTGTCGGGACGACCGTGGTGAAGATCCGCAGCTCCGTGTTGTCCGAGGTCCGCTCGATGAGCTCCTCTCGCCAATCGCCCAAGAGGTCTGCGCTGAGCGCAGGGGTGGACTTGGTGCCGTTGTTGGACGAGCACCCCTCGGCCGTGAAGATCGGGTCCGTCCCGCCGGTCTGCCAGTTCCATTTGGTGATCGTATTGCCGGTGAGGAACTCCCGGCCCAGGTCGCCGTCCCACCAGATGGCGAAGTTGTTGCCCCCCCGAACCTCGACCGCCTCGCCCTGAGCGGTGTGAGAGCCCACCGCGAAGCACTCCGCCCCAGGAGTCCGCGGATCCGCATCCGCTGCGAGCCCTCGCCCGGTGTCGGGGCCGTTCTGCCCCTCGATCCCCGGCTTGCCCCAGAGGACCCTGCCTGTGGCGGCGTCGCGGAAGTCTGCGCCGTAGGGATGGCGAGGCCGCTCATGGATGGCGAAGACCTCCAGTCCCGGGCGGGCCGGATCCAGGTCGCTGACGTGCAGGGCATCGCCATGGCCCAAGCCGGTCGAGTAGAGCCCCTTGCCGTCGTCGTCGAGGGTGCAGGAGCCGTACACGATCTCATCCCTGCCGTCGCCGTCCACGTCCGCGACGCTCAGATTGTGGTTGCCTTGGCCCTCGTAGGCCTTGTTGGGCTTGCCGTCCTTGGCGGTGCCCCCGTCCTCGCTGTCGAAGCACCCCCGCTTCGTCAGCTTGCCGTCTCGCCAGTCCCAGGCCGCCCGGGTCGCGCGGG
>JAGOQT010000280.1 GCA_018007255.1 Phycisphaerae bacterium
GTCCTGCCTGCGCAGGCCCCAAACGCCGCAGCCAGTGCATCGGATCGAACGGTTGTCGTCCGCTTCTGGATCCGCTCGATCGTCTCCTTGGGTCCGGCCAGGACCAGATCACCGAAGGCGTAGGTCTCCATCGCTGGGATCTGGAGTTCCCTGATCGTGTCCTGGACCTGGTTGAGCAGGGCCTCCCGGTTGCCCGCGGACACAGGGACCGCAGCCAGGAAGCCGGGCAGGTCGTTCAGGCTCACCACTGCGTACAGGTCCTTTGCGCCTGCCTGCACAAACGCCTTGTGCCTGGCACCGACCTCCGCGTGAGACTCCTCCAGAGGCCCCTTGGCCTGTTCCATCGCCTCGGGCCCGGCCACATCCGAGATCGTCCTTCGAATTCGATCCACCAAGGCATCCAGATCGATCCCCTGCAGATCCACACGCACTACGGCCAGGGTCTGGTCGTCGATCAACGGGCCTGCAACACCTGCCGGATCAGCGGCGCGCACGGGCAGGCTTGCGCCTGCGCAGATCAGGGAGATCACGCAGACAATCCGATTCAGTCTCATCCACAGCATAGGGGACCTCGCGTCAAAATGGCCTGTCACAGGCACTAGGGTTTTATGGTCAGTTCATACACGGGTCTGCGCTTGGGTTCGGCCTCTGTCTTGGGGGCCTCCAGCCTCGCCGTCTTGCCGTCCCTGACCTGGTACAGGAAGGCCTGGCCCGTGATCGGGTCCAGCGGTACAGGCACTGCGGTGATGGCCTCCAGTGTCTGGGGCAGTTGTGAGCCATGGTCTGCCGCATACATGCGGATCGCCTCGATGGCCCGCAGCAGGGCCACCTGCCGGTCCAGGCGGGCCTGGACAAAGGCAACCCTGGACAACGCGGGCAACAGATTCACAAACAGGTTGGCCTTGAGGCCCTGGCCCTGGGTCATGCGATGGATCTCCTGACCTGCCTGATTCAGGTGAGGTTGTGCTACGGGATAGGGCACGGAGAACCACTTGAATAGGCGGTCCCGAACCTCCAGGTATGTGTCCAGTTGATAGAGCATCACGGCCTGGGCGGCGGGCATGGCGTCGATTCGGTCTTTGGCCATGCCCTTGCCGGCCAGAAAGGCCTTGGCGTCCGTGTAGTGCAGCATGACCCAGGCCACGGCCGTGACCTTGGGGAAGGGTATCTCCCCGGTCCCGGTCAGAGACATGGACTTGGACCAGAAGTTGTCGATCAACCTGGAGGCCTGCTCAGGGGTCAGGACCTCTTGGCCCAGGTTGCGGAGGCCGGGGAACTCCGTGAACAGCGTGCCTTGCTCGTACTCCATGGCCTTGCGGATGTCGATCAAGGGAACGGGCAGTGCAGTCAGGGCCCAGTAGAGGTTGGGGAAGTCCGGCCTCTGGAGCATGGGCTCCACCTCCTTGAGCATCAGGGAGGTGATTGCGATCCCCACCAGGTCCTGGATCAGGGTTGGGCCCTCGGCCATGTTCTTTCCCATGCACAGGCCCTGTTGCAGGGTCCGCATGGCCTGGTCCACCTGGCCCTGGGAGACCTCCATGCGGAGCCTCAGCCCCATGGCCTTGGCCAGATTCCTGTAGGTGAACAGCCCGGGCATGAGCATGCCAAATCCTTCTTCCAGGGGCATCTCCCACTCGCACCGGTTCCGGAGGGTCGCCAACTCGATCTGACGGAATGCGCCCTGGAACCTGGCAAGGAGTGGGTCTACCTCTCCCTTGGGCACCTGGTCTATGGGCAGGTCCAGCCAGTCCTGGACCTTCTTCTGCAGGTCCTCGTCCCCTTCCTGGTCAGGGTAGAGCTCTGCAGCCATGTGATACAGGAGGGCCGCATTCGCGTTCTTCTGATCCGCCACGGCAGGCAGGAGCCGGACCTTCAGGGGCTGGGCAGGCTCCGGAGCGGGGACCAAGACCAAGGTCGTCAGGTCAATACTCTCATCCTTCTGCACAGCCTGATCCGGCCCCCTGGACGGGGCGGTGACCACCCCCGCGGGTGCGGCCACACCCGCACCCACGCACACACAGAGCATACACGCCAAGAGGCTCTTTCCATTGCACATAGGGGTACCCCCTTTGTCGGTCGGTAATCTAGGATGATAGAATATCCGCCAGGTCCTGCCTGTGATCGGACCGGCCCGCACTGCCCAGGCCCGGGTCCGGGGGCAGGGTCTCCACGCCCCCCTCCAAGACCTGGTTTCGAAGTCTCAGGTATGTCTGTGGGCAGGAGAGATCATACTCTGCCCGCTGGGTGTCCAGTCGGCCGGTCCAGGAGGCGCCGGACTGGGCGACCGGGCCTGGGGAAGACCGCCCAACCGGCTCAGGGCGCAGGGATACGGCACAGACCAACAGGAGCCCAAGTGCGCCGGAAAGGACCTGCCAGGGCAGATTGGGCCGGGCCGCTGCCTTGCCCGCGTTGAACATCAGCAGGTCCCGATCCAGGCCCGTCTGTGTTGGCCGTGTCCGGCTCAGTGCGGATTCCAGTCTCTGTAGAGCGGGATTCAGTCCTTCTTCATTGCGCATGACGTTGGCTCCAATCTCTGCCTCATGGTCTCCAGGGCCTCTTGGTACCAGTGATGCACCGTGGAGACCGGTTTGTTGACGATCCGGGCTGCCTCCTGCAGGGACATCCTGCCCCAGATCCGCAGCACCACAACCTCACGCATATACCCCGGGAGCGTCTCGAGCACGGACTGCACGGTCTGGGCGTCCATGAGATCGTCTACACGAGACTCAAACCACTGGGTTGCCCCCGTGTCGGACTGCCTGCCGAGCAACCGCCTCACACACACACGCCTGAACAGGCTCACGGACTCATTCTTGACCACCCGAAAGAGCCACGCCCTGACATGGTCCGGGCACGCCGGTTGGCGGAGCAGCCTGACAAATGCCTCCTGGACCACGTCCTCGGCCTGCTGATCCCGGGTGAGGTTCCGGGCGTACAGCAGCAGATCCGCCCCGCACTCTTCATACCATTGGGCTACTTGTTTGGCGTCCATGAGGCCCTATGGGCTTTGCCCATCACCCTTATGACGCTCGAGGGCAGGTCTTTCCAATGATTTCTGGGGGAATGCCAAGGGGCGGACCCTGCTCACCCCGCGGCTGCGCACATGTCCGCGGGGCGCAGCATGAGCATGGTCCAGGGCGGGGACCTCCACACGGCCTCCCGGCCAGACCCTGGGGTGGCGGACGCGCCAGCCTGCCCGCTGCGAACCGGCCTGGGTCTACTTGCGCGTCACGTCCAGGTACACGGAGTGGCGGCCGTAGGTCTCGTAGAACGGCTTGAGCTCCGCGTCGCCGATCTGGAAGCGGAGGGTGCCGGGGTCGCCCTGGACGGACCTGCCGATGTCGCCCGCGTCCAGGGTCACGGCACGCCAATCGGACCTCGCCCCGGATTCCTGGACGGCCAGGAGGACCGGACCGAAGAAGAGGCTGGCGATGTTGGGCTGGTCCATGACCGGGCTCAGATAGAAGTGGAAGGGCATCCGAAGCTCGATCGTGTCTCCGTCGTTCCAGGTCCGGCTCAGTGTCAGGTACGTGCCCGGCGTGGCCTGCACTGCCTGGTCCTGGCCGTTGATCTTGACGAAGAAGCCCCGGTCCGCCCACCTGGGCACGCGGACCTGGATGTCGAAGGCCCCGCCCCCCGTGAGGGTGAGCTTGGTGGTGTCCGCATAGGGGAAATGGGTCCTCTGCCTGACCACGACATTCCGCTCCTGCCAGGTCAGCGTGGACGGCACGTAGAGGTTGACGAAGAGCGTCTTGTTGTCCTTGGACTTGAAGTAGATGGAGTCCTGGAGCTTGGTGCTGCTCTCCAGGGCCGTGCCGTTGCAGCAGGTGAAGCCGGACATGTTGGCGTTGCCGAACTGCTTGCGGGCCCCCGGGTTGAGGGGGACGTGGTAGGTGTTGCCGGGGTTGTTCTCCGCCACGGAGGCCAGGATGTGGTTGTACAGGGCCTGCTCGTAGTAGTCCATGTACTTGGCGTCCCGCTCGAACAGGAACATCTGGCGGCTGAGCTTGAGGAGGTTGTACGTTGCGCAGGTCTCGTTCTGTCCGCCCTGGTTGAATCCGTTGACGAACAGGGTGTCGGGCTGGGCGGTGAAGCATTCGGAGTTGTTGGGGTTCTTTGCGCCCGCCACTCCGCCGATGCTGTACATGTAGGAGTGGGTGCAGATCTCCCAGAAGTGGTCCGCCACCCGGTAGTACGCGAGGTCACGGGTGCCCTTGTACGTCTCCAAGGCCCCGGTGATCTGGGGGATGTGCTGGTTGGCGTGCTTGCCTCGAAGGGTGTCCACGTTCCGGGCCAGGCCGTGTGCGTGTTCCGCGTTTCCGAAGAAGAAGCTGATGTTGTCGAAGAGCCGGGCGCAGTCCAGGAACCGCGGATCCGCGGTGAGGCGGTTCAGCCGGGCCATGACCTCATTCATGCCCCCATACTCGCCTGCGATGTAGCGGTTCCACATGCTGATGCGGGTCTCGGTGGGCACGGCCTTGAGGCGGGCATGCACCCACAGGCCCATGCCCTGGGCGATCTCCAGGGCCTTCTGGTTGCCCCCGACCTCATAGCAGTCCAGCAGGCCGGCCATGATCTTGTGAAGGGTGTAGTAGGGGGCCCAGATCTGGTTGTTCCTGCCGCCATAGGTGGCCCCCTTTTCCAGCATGATGAACTGGTCCGGCGGGTACGCGGAGATGAAGCCCAGGCCCCAGTTCCAGTAGTCGGTCCGGATCCCTTCCCTGCTCAGATTGGAGTCGTAGCCCTCCCTGCCCGGGCCGGGCGGCACTGCAGTCGGGTCCGCGTTGCACTCGCCCCCGTCCTGGGCCGGTCTGCCCGACTTCTGCGAGAGGTCATAGAGGGTGTCGATCATGTAATTCATCTTGCTCAGGAACCTGGCCTGCAAAGGCCTGTCGTACGGGGTCCCCGCATAGGCCTGGGCTATGGCGGACAGGTAGTGACCGCTGGCGTGGCCGCGGAGCCGGGTGGTCTGGCTGTCCCAGCCTCCCAAAGGCCTGACCCCTGCAGGCTGGGCCTGGCCGAAGGCATCGCGGAAGTTGTACAGGAAGCTGTTGGGGTCGGTCTGGTCCAGGCCCTGAAGGAACTTGTCTCTGTTCTTCATGAACTGGGTCTGCCTGCCGGACTCATCCGGATCGAGCACGACCCGGCCCAAGGGGAAGGGCTCCAGGAGCTGTTGAGGTCCCGGCCCTGCGGGCAGGTCCGCTGCAGCCTTGACGGCCACGCGGGCCTTGGGCTCGAACCCCGTGCCCGCCACGGCGCCGGTCACGGTGTAGGTGCCGGGCTGTTGCACCTGGTTGTTGTCCGCGGGCGAGGGCCAGATCACACGGACCATCGGGCCCTGGTTTCCATCCGAGTACAGGCCCGGGACGTAATAAGGCAGTTGCGGCAGGGTACCCACAACGGTCTCCACTGCGATCTCCGCCACGCCGGTCAACTGGAGTGAATGGGATGCGGAGCCGCCCTGTGTGGCGGGAGCGGCCG
>JAGOQT010000281.1 GCA_018007255.1 Phycisphaerae bacterium
GTGCATGGCCGGGCAGGCTGCGCCCGCACTGAAGGACGTATTCAAGGACGCGTTCCTGATCGGCGGGGCCTTGAACGGCCGTGTCGTCACGGGGCGGGACCCCAACGCGGCCGCGATCGCCGAGCGTCACTTCAGCACGGCGACCGCCGAGAATGACATGAAGTGGGAACCCATCCATCCGCAGCCCGACCAGTACAACTGGGAGCCGGCCGACCGCTTTGTGGACTCCTGCGAGAAGAACAAGATGGTCGTCATCGGCCACACGCTGGTCTGGCACTCCCAGACGCCCCGCTGGGTCTTCCAGGGAACCGCTCCGGAGGGGTCGGCCCCTGCCGCCCCGCCGGCGGCTGGACCGGGGGGCAGACGCGGCCGCGGCTTCACCGGTCCGCGAGCGACCCGCGAGGAGTTGCTCCAGCGGATGCGGGACCACATCCTCACCGTGGTCGGGCGCTACAAGGGCCGCGTCAAGGGCTGGGATGTGGTCAATGAAGCCCTCGCCGACAACGGCACCATGCGAGGTGACAGCCCGTGGTTCCAGATCATCGGCCAAGGGGACCCCAACAAGCAGTACGACCACATCGAGAACGCCTTCCGATGGGCCCACGAGGCCGACCCGGACGCCGAGCTGTACTACAACGACTACAACCTCGACATGTCCAAGGCCAAGTGCGACGGGGCGGTCGCGATTATCAAGCACCTCAAGTCCAAGGGTCTCCGTATCGACGGCGTCGGCATCCAGTTGCACGGCGGGCTGACGTACCCCAGTGTCGAGAGCCTGGAGTATGCCCTCACGACCCTGGCGGCCACCGGGGTCAAGGTGATGATCACGGAGTTGGACATCCGGACACAGACTCGAGGGTACCGCGGCGCGGACATCACCCAGGTCAACCAGCAGAGCACGAGCGATCCGAACGCGGCCGCAGCCGAGACCCAGAAGAAGCTCGCGGCCAAGTATGCCGAGATCTTCTCCGTCCTGCTCAAGCACAAGAAAGACGTCACCCGGGTCACGTTCTGGGGCGTGTACGACGCCACGTCCTGGATCGGGGGCTCCCCCCTGTTGTTCGATCGGAACTACAGGCCCAAAGAGGCCTTCTTTGCGGTGGTTAAGGCCGCCCAGTAGGGGCGGGCCAACTGAACTCACGGAAAACCCGATTAAGGAGCTAGGTTATGGGTCGGCACTGGAGAAGAATCGTAGGGTTGCTCGTCTGTTCCGGTTCGCTCTGCCTTGCGCAGACGAGCCCGCCTGCGGAAGGAGAGGACTGGAGGCCCTCGACCCTGAACCAGCCGGGGCGGGACTACCCGCAAGTTAACTCGCAGGGCTACGCGAGGTTCCGCATCGAGTTGCCCCAGGCACAAAGTGTCAGGGTGAGTCTCGGCCTGGGCGGGCAAGGTGGCACCGCGCTCACGAAGGACGCGAACGGCGTCTGGACCGGCACCACGGCGGGACCGCTGGATGAAGGCTTCCACTACTATCATCTCACCATCGACGACGGAGAGTACCTCAACGATCCCGGCACCCTGAATTTCTACGGTTCCACTCGTTGGGAGAGCGGCATCGAGATTCCCGCCAAGGACCAGGACTTCTACGCCCTCAAAGACGTCCCCCACGGCTTTGTGCAGCAGATTCTCTTCCCCTCGCCGAGCACCAAGACGTCGCGACGTGCCTTTGTCTACACGCCGCCGGACTACAATAAGGATCAGAACAAGCGCTATCCGGTGCTGTACCTGCAGCACGGCTGGGGCGAGGATGAAACGGCCTGGAGCACTCAGGGCCACGCCAATCTGATCATGGACAACCTGATTGCCGAGGGCAAGATCAAGCCCTTCATGATCGTGATGACCTACGGCATGACCAATGAAGGCATGATGGGCATGCGGCGTGGCGGCGGACCGGGTGGCCGCGGTGGCATGCGTGGCGGACGCGGCGGAATGCCCGGTCGCGGCGGTCCCGGCGGTGCAACTCCCCCGGTTCCGGGTGGCGCGATTGCTCCTGCCCCTGCTCCGGCCGGCGAGCCGAATATGGCACGCGGTGGCCGCATGGGCGGCGGACGCAGGGGCATGGGCGGGTTCGGCTCCAACACCGCTTTCGACACGGTCTTGGTGAAGGAACTGATCCCGTATGTCGATGCCAACTTCCGCACGCTCGCCGATCAGGCACACCGTGCGATGGCTGGCCTTTCGATGGGCGGTATGGAAACCCGCTCGATCACGCTGGCCCACCCCGATACCTTCTCCCACTACGGCCTTTTCAGTGGCGGAACGTACAATCCGGAAGAACTCGCTAACCACAAGGCGACGCTCAAGCTTGTGTTCATGAGTGCCGGCAGCAAGGAGAACCCTGCCGGCGTCAGGAATGCCGCCGATGCGCTCAATCAGGCCGGTTTCAAGGCCGTTTCTTACGTTTCTGAAGGTACCGCTCATGAGTTCCTGACTTGGCGACGAAGTCTGCGTGAGTTCGCCCCGCTCCTGTTCCGGGACACGGCTGCCCCCTCCCTGGCTGTGGCGGCCCAACCGGCCCCGGCCGCGGGTGATCAGCCCGCCAGGGGCGCCCGAAGAGGTGGCGGCCGCGGCGGATTCGGCGCCCCCGTCACACTCTCCCCGGAAGACAGCACGCAGGCCTTCCCCAACGCGCCGGATGGATTCGACCGAGCCCGGGAAGGCGCGGCTCGCGGCACACTCGAACGGGTCGAGTACGACTCCAAGACCGTGGGCGTGAAACGGTGGATGGAGGTCTACACCCCGCCCGGGTACTCCAAGGACAAGAAGTACCCTGTCCTGTACTTGCTGCACGGCATCGGCGGCAATGAGAACCGGGAGTGGACCCGGGGCGGTGTGGCCCACGTCATCGTCGACAATCTGATCGCGGACAAGAAGATCGAGCCCATGATCGTGGTCTTCCCCAACGGCAATGCCACCGCCACCGCGGCGGATGGCGGCGGGCGAGGCGGTCGTGGGGGCCCCGGCGGGTTCGGAGGCGGCGACGCCTCCCAAATGAGCGGCGACGGCTGGGGAAAGAACTTCGAGGCCGACCTGATCAAGGACATCATCCCCTTCATGGAGAAGAACTACTCCGTGTATGCCGACCGCGAACACCGCGCGGTGGCCGGGCTTTCGATGGGCGGAGGACAAGCGCTGGACTTCGGCCTGGCCAACCTGGCCGTGTTCGCCAACGTCGGTGGGTTCTCTTCCGCGCCCAATACCCGCACGCCCGATCTGTTGTTCCCCGATCCCGAGAAGGCCAAGAAGATGCTGAAGGTGCTGTGGATCTCCTGCGGCAGGAAGGACGGTCTGATGACCTTCAGTCTGCGTACGCACCAGTTCTGCAGAGAGAAGGGCGTCCCGCACCTCTGGCAGGTGGATGACAACGCCCACGATTTCAACCATTGGAAGAACAGTCTGTACTGGTTCGCACAGCAGATCTTCAAATAGGGCCAAGAGACATGTTTTAGGAGGTCGTCCCATGAGGCACGCGCTTGTAGCCGGTCTGGTGGCAGGTGTAGTCCTGGGTGGAGTCTGTGTTGGGCAGACGGGACCGTCTGCGGACGCGAACGACTGGAAACCGTCCTCGCTCAACCAGCCCGGCAAGTCGTTTCCGCAGGTCACGTCGGACGGCCGGGTCCGCACGAGCATCTCCGCGCCCCAGGCCCAGAAGGTCGAACTCGACATCGGAGGCGTCCGGTACCCCCTGACCAAGAGCGAGGACGGTGTCTGGACCGGCGGCGAGTCTAGGCCCCAAGACGAGGGCTTCCACTACTACCAGATCTGGGTCGACGGGGCTGCGGTCCCGGACCCCGGCAGCCTGTACTTCTACGGCGCCAGCCGCTGGGGCAGCGGCGTGGAGTGTCCAGCCAAGGACCAGGACTTCTACGCACTCAAGGACGTCCCCCATGGACAGTTGCGGGAACTCTACTATGCCTCCAAGGCCAGCAACGCGAACCGCCGCTGCTATGTGTACACCCCTCCTGATTATGACAAGGATACCGCAAAGCGATATCCGGTCCTCTATCTGCAGCACGGCATGGGTGAAGACGAGACCGGCTGGGGCAACCAGGGGCGTACCGCTCTGATCATGGACAACCTGATTGCCGAGGGCAAGGCCAGACCCTTCATTATCGTGATGGAGAACGGCCTTGCGGTCGGCGGCCTCGGCGCGGGCGCTGGTGGCAGTCGGGGAGCCCGGCGAGGCGGGGCACCGACCGGCCCCGCAGCTCCTGCCGGGGAGGGACGCAGGGGCCCCGGGCGCGGCGGGCAAGGCGGTTTTGGCGGCTTCGGCGGTGGCTTCGGCGGTGGCTTCGAGCGCGTTCTCATCGACGACCTGATCCCCTATGTCGATGCCCACTTCCGCACAATCGCGGACCAGCCGCATCGCGCGATGGCGGGCCTGTCCATGGGCGGCATGCAGACCCGCATGATCACCCTGGCCAACCTGGACACGTTCTCGCACATCGGCCTCTTCAGCGGCGGCAGCATCAGCCCGGAGGATGTCAGCAACACGCCCGGATTCAAGGAGAAGGTCAAGCTGGTCTTCGTCGGCTACGGCAGCCGCGAACTCGGCGGCGGCCGCGGACGAGGTGCGGGCGGACCCGGCGCTGCGGCGCCCGCGGGGCGCGGACCGGCAGCGCCGGCGGGAGGCGATCCGAATCGGGCACGCGGAGCCATGGCAGGCGCGCGGGGCGGACGCATGGGCGGCGGCCGTGGTGGCTTTGGGGGCGACCCCCAGGCGAACATCGAGGCCCTCAAGAAGGCCGGCATCAACGCGGTCTTCTATGTTTCCCAGAATACCGCTCATGAGTGGCAATCTTGGCGGCGCAGCCTACACCAGCTTGCCCCGCTGCTCTTCAAGGACTGAGACAGGCTAGAGACGTATCCACAGAACTCCTTATGGAGGCCACGTTTATGAAACGAGCAATGTTCTGTGTCTTGTTCGCAGCCGTTCTGGCTGGCGGAACCTGTTGGGCGCAGATGGGCAGGGTGGCGGTGCTCTCCCCCTCCGCGGCGGGTACGGCCCATCCTTCACCCTACAACTTCCCGAGTTCCCAGTATCCGCGGATTGAGGCGGACAACCGGGTCACCTTCCAATTCAGGGCCCCCGACGCTCAGAAGGTGCAGGTCTCGATCGCCAATACCCCGTTTGACATGGTCAAAGGCGACAACGGTGTGTGGACCTACACGACCCAGGAGCCCCAGGACCTCGGGTATCACAACTACTGGATGATCGTCGACAGCGCGGTCGTGATCGATCCCGGCACCGAGGCATTCATCGGCTACAGCCACATGTGCAATGCCTTTGAAGTCCCCGATCCGAACGGCGGCTTCTATGAGTTGAAGGACGTCCCGCACGGGAACGTGCTGATCAAGAACTACTTTGCCAAGTCCATCAATGCCTGGCGTCACATCTACGTGTACACGCCGCCGGACTACGAGAAGAACACAACGGCTCGCTATCCTGTGCTGTATCTGCAG
>JAGOQT010000282.1 GCA_018007255.1 Phycisphaerae bacterium
CCGCCTGGCAGGTCCTCGAGGAGGGCAAGCAGTGGGCCCAGGCCTACAACGACGTGGCCGAGGCGATCGACTTCCTGGAGTACAACGCCCGCGAGGCGATCCGCCTGGGCGAGCCTCGGGACATGGGGACCTACGGAGGGGAGGTGAACCGGTACTTCTACCAGCCCAAGGGCCTGACTGCGGTCATCTCGCCGTGGAACTTCCCCCTGGCCATCAGTTGCGGCATGTCCTCTGCGGCCATCGCGGCCGGAAGCTGCGTGGTCTTCAAACCGTCCAACCAGGCTGCGGTCGTGGGCCATCACCTGGTTGACGTGTTCCGAGAGGTGGGTCTGCCGGACGGGGTCTTCAACTACTGCCCGGGCCCAGGTTCCCAGATCGGCGACTACCTGGTCGACCACCCCAAGATCGCGGTGATCGCCTTCACCGGCTCCATGGAGGTGGGTCTCCGCATCATCGAGCGGGCTGGCCGGGTGGGCAAAGGCCAGTCCTTTGTCAAGAAGGTCATCTCGGAGATGGGGGGCAAGAACGCGATCGTCATCGACGAGGACGCGGACGTGGAGAAGGCCGTGTCTGCGGTCCTGTACTCGGCCTTCGGCTACCAGGGTCAGAAGTGTTCGGCGTGCTCGCGTGTAATCGTGGTCGATGCGATCTACGGCCGCTTCGTCCAACGCCTGGTGGAAGAGGCCCGCAAACTCAAGGTCGGCCCTGCAGAGGATCCCGCCAATGGCATGGGGGCCGTGATTGATGGCGCGGCCCAGAGGAAGATCCTGGAGTACGTGGAGCTGGCCGCGCAGGAGGGGAGGCTGCTGGTCCGCAGCGAGGTGCCGAACAAGGGCTACTATGTGCCCCTCACCATCGTGGAGGGGATCACGCCGGACTGCCGCCTTGCCCAGGAGGAGGTCTTTGGGCCGGTCCTGGCCGTGATGCGGGCCGAGGACTTCGATCAGGCCCTGGACTGGGCCAACTCCACGCAGTTTGCCCTGACCGGCGGGGTCTTCAGCCGGAACAGGGCCCACCTGGACAAGGCCCGCCTGCAGTTCAGGGTGGGTAACCTGTACTTCAACCGCGGCTGCGTGGGGGCCCTGGTCAAGGTCCAGCCGTTCGGCGGATTCAAGATGTCCGGCGTGGGCACCAAGGCAGGCGGGCCGGACTACCTGGTCCACTTCATGGACCCCCGCTGCGTGACGGAAGATCCGCTGTGACCAAACAAGAAGGGCCTGGATTCGCGTCCAGGCCCTTGCTGTTCTCTGCGAAGGAGCGGTCTAATTCGCCTTCTTTCCGGTGATGGCCCGGCTGCCCCGCTCGCTGACAAACTCGCCCTTAAGCGTGTTGCCTTCCACCCTGCCCTTGAACTCCTGGGTGAACTCCTGGTCGTTGAAGCTGCGGGTGTACTTGAAGGTCACCTGGTTGCCCTCGACCTTGAGGTCCTTGATCGGGGTCTCGGTGTCCCGGCTGGTGTACGTGCCGGTCATGTCCGCGCGGATCTTCAGGGTATTGGTCCGCGGTGTCCCGTCTCTGCCCTCGCTCGTCATCTCCCACGTGCCGACCAGGCCGGATGGGGCCGTGCCAGGGGTGCCCGCTGCGGCCGCCCCTGCAGCGGGGGCCGCATCGGCCTTCTTGCCGGTCACCTCGCTGGTCCCCATCTCGGAGCCCATCTGGCCCTTGAGGGTGTTCCCGTCTATCTTGCCCTTGAAGTTCATCGGGAACGTCTGATCCCCAAAGCCCATCTCGACCTTGAAGGTCACCTGGTCGCCCTCCAGCTTGAGCTCCTTCATGGGGGTCTCGCCGCCGAAGCTCTCATAGATCCCGCTCAGGTCTCCCTCCACGACCATCCGGCCCGGCATGGCGCCGAACTCCGACGTGGTCGTCAGGTCCCACTTGCCGATCAGGGCCGCCCCCGCGCGATTGCCTTGCACCGGGAAGTCGCCCATCTCTCCGTGCTTCAGCACGCCCGTGATGGCATTGCCCTTGACGGTGCCTTCAAAGGTGCCCTGGAACTCGTCGATCTCAGGGAGCTTGCTCTTGCGGAGGAAGGTCAGCTTGCCGTCCTGGAACTTGACGTTGGAGAGGGTGTGCTGGCCTTCCGGTTCGGTCCACAGACACTCCAGGGTGCCATCCGGCTTCTCGGAGACGGCCAACTTGGCGTTGATCTCCCGGTCCATGACGCTGAACTTGAGATCCCACTGGCCCAGGACCGGGGACTTGACCTTCTTGCGCACGGCTTGGGCGGGCATGTCTCCCTGCTCGGTGGCCAGGGTCCCGGTCAGCTTGCCGTCCTTGAGGGTCCCCGTGTAGTTCATGCTGAACTCCTGGTCCCCAAACCGGATCGTCCGAACGAACGTGAGCTTCCCGTCCTGGAACTTGACGTTGGACAGAGGAGCGGAGCCCCATTGCCCGGCCAGGGTCCCGTCTGCGTTCTTGGTGATGGCCAGCGTGGAGACCATGGGCCGGCCCTGGAAGTCCTGCGTGATCTGCCACTCCCCGACAACGTCCTCTGCTGCGGCCCACACCTGCGGCGAGCCCATGCCCACGGCCAGGGCCAAGACGCAGGACCAAAGCACGGTCCGACTTCCGCGGTGCATTGTCCGTCTCATAGGAGATCCTCCAAGAAAGGGGTGCAAGAAAGGTACATTTACCGACGGTTCCATGGACCTACCAGTATAGCTTGCCCAATGTCCCTCTTCAAGGGGATTCCTCGCCCGCATTTCTCACGAGGCTTCGGACGGTCGGGGCGGAAGTGAGGCTGTGGACTTGCGTTGGTGCGTTTGGGAGGCAGACGCACCTGGGACAGGTTGTTCTGAGCGCGGCAGCCGGACAACAGGACCGCTCAGAACCGAAGGCTTGTGAGAAATGCGGGCTAGGGACAAGCCGCGACTGACACCCGGGAGACGGGGGTCGAAAAGGAAGGGGGCGGCTGGCCTGGCCAACCGCCCCCGATTCATGCTGAACTTCGGGCCGTGCCCTACACCGGATACACCGGTAGTTGCTCCCGCAGCGGGGGGGTGATGGCCTTGCCCTGGGCCCGCATCTGACGGGCCGTATCCCTGAACAGGGACTGGAGCTTGTCGAAGTCCATGGCCGTGAGGCTGGCCACGTCCTTCTTGTCCTTGCCGTTGGCCGCGATGAACCGGGCCATGGCGTCTGTGGCGATCTGCCGGATCAACTGCCACATCTCCTTGCCCTGGGCCGCAGCGACCGCACGCCCCATGGCCACGGACATGGACAGGATGGCGTTCATGCCCAGCACGCCCTTGCGCTGCATGATCTGGATCTTCTCGTCCTTGGAGGCGTTCGCGTGGGTGAAGCCCACCTTGACCGCCTCGTCGTACTCCAGCTTGAGGAGCTGTCGGTCCACATCCAGCAGGCTGCCCAGGTCGGTCAACCGCCTGCCCACAAAGGCCTTGGCCAGAACGGTCTCGATGTGCTGGACCGCATCCATGCAACCCTTGCCCTCGTACCTGCGGCTCTTCTTCCACAGGGCCATGAGCTCGGAGTCGTTCTTGGCCTTGAGCTCGTCGAACTTCAGGCCCTTCTTGAACCGGAAGGTCTTGTCCGGCTGTTCCTTGAACAGTTCGGGGTACTTCTTGGTCAGCGGGCCCGCCATGATGATGCTGTCCACGTAGTGGATGGCCTCGTCCTCGCCTGCGGAGGTCCCCAGCGGGGTCGAGCCCTTGAACCGGATCGTGCCGGTCCGGCCCAGCAGGAGCGTGGCCGCGGCAGTGGGGATCCCGGCGTTCGTGGCTTCCTCGTTGCCTACCACGGACTCGACGGCCAGCATCCGCATGAGCAGGGCGGCGATGTCGATCTCCGCTGCGTTCCGGGCTATGGACACGTCCTTCTGGCCCGTGAGCAGGGCCGCGATCTCCTGGAGGGTCTTCTCCACCACCTTGCGCTCGTCCGCGGTCATCTGCCGTTTGCCTCGCTCGGCGATCGCCAGGATCTCGACCACGCGGCCGTACTTCTGCAGACGCTCGGTGTTGGCCCCGCCGCCGCACTTGAGACCCACTGCGTTCATGGCCGTGGAGAGCTCCGCCTCGAACGGATCGTTCGGGGACTTGGACCGGTGGGAGACCACCAGCTCGGAGTCGTAGGCCAGGGAGGCCAGCATGGCCAGCACGGTCTCGGACAGGGTCCCGATCTGGTTGGCCTTGATGAGTGTGGCGTTGATCTCCCCGTTCTTCGCGCACCGCTCGATGTTGGTGTCCTTGGTGGTGACCAGGTCGTCGCCGATCACAAAGACCTTGTCGCCCAGGCCGTCCCGTTTCGTGGCCTTGTCGCCCTCCATGAGGAGCTTCCAGCCCACGTGGTCCCGCTCGCCGAACCCGTCCTCGATGGACAGGATGGGCACGCCGCCCCGCATGGCCTCCTTGTAGAGGTCCAGGATCTCGTCGCGGCTCATGTCGACCTTGCTCTTGTCCCGCCAGAACCGGTACATGCCCACCGAGTCCTTCTGGCCGGTCTCCTCGCGGTAGGCGTTCTCCAACTCCGAGCAGGCCGGATCCAGGGCGATGGCTACGTCCGTACCGGGCACGTACTCGCAGTCCAGGATGGCCTGTTTCATGAAGCGCCACATCCGCTGCTCGGGCACGCGGTCCTGCGGTTCCTTGTCCATGTAGGGGGCGATGCCGCCCTCCAGGCCCACGCCCATCACCTTGGCGCCGGGCGCGGACTCGATGATCTCCTTCAGACGGCTCTGGAGCTTCACCGTCATCTCCTGGGCCTCCTCATAGGTCTTGGCCGACAGGGGGATGAACATCCCTTCCTGCATGGAGATGTTGCTCTCCGGATACTCCTTCTCGGTGTGGCGGCCGCCCATCGCGCAGTTGCGATACTGCCAGGGTGCGCGGACCTTGGAGCCGTCCGGAAGGGCGACCTCGAGCATGCGGCTGGACAGGAGCTGCTTCTTGACCGTGCCCACCCGGTTGTACCAGTTCTCGCCGGCACCGGCCATGGCCGCTGCGCGGGCGGCCTGCTCCGCGGCCTGGGCCTCGCGGGTCCTATACTCCTTGAGCTTGCCGTGGTCCGCCAGGAACCGGTCCAGAAGGCTGACGCAGCCGGGTGCCAGGAAGAACCGACCCAGGTAGACCATCATGTCGTTGTTGGCGTACAGCCCCCAGGCGATGAAGAGCACGGCCAGGGGCAGGAAGATCGTGGCCAGCCACTGGCTCCACACCGGAGCGGCTGCGGACACGGCCAGGTTGTACGGGGCGTCCGGGGCATAGTTCCCCTCGTCCTTCTTGACGCCACTGAACTTGCCGTGCGGGATCAGCAGGAACATCTTGATGTAGAAGCCGAGGGCCCCGCCGCCCTTGAGGACCCGGTCCGCCTCGTCCTGGGAGTCCTTGTTCAGGGCGGTGAGCTTGGCCGCGGTCAGATAGTGCCCCATCTCGTGCACGGCGATGGCGATGTGCCAGGACAGGTACAGGATGGCC
>JAGOQT010000283.1 GCA_018007255.1 Phycisphaerae bacterium
GATGAAGCTCTTGCCGTGCAGGCCGATCTTGTGCATCAGGTGGTCCATGACGAACGCGGCCCTGGCCATGTATCCCGAGTCCTCCAGGAGGGCGATGGCCAGGAACAGCAGGAGGATCGTCGGCAGGAACACGATGACCCCGCCGACTCCGCCGAGGATCCCGTCCACGAGCAGGGATTCGGCCCATTGGGCATGGCCCTGGGGCCAGTGTGCGGCCAGACCTCGGCCTGCCCACTGGAAGAACCCCTCGAGCCAGGCCATGGGGTGCCTGCCCAGGCCGAAGGTCAGCCAGAAGACCCCGTACATCAGTCCCAAGAACAGGGGCAGACCCAGGACCCGGTGGGTCACGACCGTGTCGATCAGGTCGCTGACGTCGTGGCGGAGCTGGGCCGTGTGTTGGATCGTCTCCTGGCAGGCCCCGGAGATGAACCCGTACCTGCGGTCCGCCATCACGATGGCCGGCTCTTCCCTGAAGAACACACGGAGCTTGGCCAGGGAGGCCTCTAGGACCGGCCCCAGCCCTGCGTCCAGGACCTGGGCCGTCACCTGGGGGTCCTGCTCAAGGAGCTTGACCGCGACCCACCTGGGTCCATAGGGCCCTGCGAGCGGGACGGCCTTGTCCGCCAGGGCCTTCTCCAGTGTGGCCAACTCCTGTTCGATCTCCTGGCCGTACCAGACCTGGGGCCGTGAGCGGGCCTGCGGACCCGTCCCGGCAGTACTGGCAATCGCGTCCAGAAGCTCGGCCTTGCCCGTCCCCTCGCTGGCCACGGTCTGTACGATGGGCGAGCCGAGCAGGACCGACAGGGACTCCAGGTCGAAGACGAGCCCCCTGGCCTCTGCCACGTCCGCCATGTTGAAGGCCAAGACCAGGGGCACCCCCATCTCCATCAGGTGGGTGGCCAGGTACAGATTGCGCTCCACGTTGGAGGCATCGATCACGGCTACGACCACGTCCGGACGGCCTTGCAGGATGAAGTCCCGGGTCACCGCCTCCTCCTGCGAGAACGCGGTCAGGCTGTAGGTCCCGGGCAGGTCCACCACGGTGATCCGCGTGTGCCCGTGCCGGCAGACGCCTTCCTTCCTCTCCACGGTCACGCCCGGGTAGTTGGCCACGTGCTGGCGAGACCCGGTCAGGAGGTTGAAGAGTGTGGTCTTGCCCGAGTTGGGATTGCCGACCAGGGCCACGGTGATGGAGGGGGGGGCAGGGGCCATGCTCGCTCAGGATACCTCGATCTTGTCGGCCATGCCCCGGCCCAAGGCCACCTTGCAGTCCCGCACGCTGACCACGCACGGACCTGGGTGGCCGTTGCGGATCACCGTGATCTCCGCGTGGGGCAGCATCCCCATGGCCGCCAGCCTGGCCCCGAGGCGGTGTCCTGCGTGGATCCGCACCAGCCGTACGGTTTGACCCGCCTTGACCGATGCGAGGGTCCGGACTTCCTGCTTGCCCTGTGCGATCATATCTGTGTATTCAACCTCCGTGTCCGGGCCGCGGACCGAGAGCTGCAGAACCTCTGAAACTCGCCTGCCACATCCACCCCGTGTCTTCGGCCCTGCCCTACGAACTCCACGAATCGAGTCAACTGGACGAGGATCTTGGGATTGACCACGTGCTCGACCCGGCACGCGGCCTCCTGGGCCTGGTCCGGCTCCACCCCCAGCACGGTCTCGAAGAACGACGTGAGGATGCGGTGCCTCTGGACAACCTCCCTGCCGATCCGCTGCCCCAGGTCCGTGAGCCTCACGGCTCCATAGGGCCTGTACACGGCCAGGCCCTTGTCCCTGAGCAGACGCAGGGCCCCTGTGACCGAGGCCTTGGACACGGCCAGCAGGGATGCGATGTCTGTGCTGCGGACCGTCTTGGCCCCGTCCTCAGAGAGGTTGACGATGGCCTCCAGGTAATCCTCCACAGACGCGCTCAACGAGATCGGTCTTGTCGTATCCATAAAGCCGGGTCTTCATACCCTGAGCAGATGTTAGGCACAGCTAACTCTCAGGACATTCTACAAGAGGTCCGCAGCCCTGTCATGGGAAATCCGGGTCCGTTCTACCCGTGGGGGGAGCTAACCGCAGGTCGACAACATGCTGGTTCCCTCCAGCTCCTGTGTCATAACCTGTTGCTGTTCAGGTTGTTGCGTGAGGCCGGCAGCCGCACGCCGGGCTACTCTGACGCGCGGCGTCTCCTGCTCGACTGCTCGGAAGCCCGCTTGGTGGCCCGGGTCTTCTCGATCGCACGGGCTACCGCACGGGCCAGGCGGTCCACAGCCCGGTCCACGGCCGCGCTGAGATGGGCGTCCGCATCCTTCACAAAGACCCGCCCCGAGGGGCGGAGTTGAACCTCGATCCGGCAACTCTTGTCCTCGCCGCCGCGAGGCCCGTTGAGATCAAGGACCTGTACCGTTACGCCAGAGATCCGGCGGGAGAAGCGGCCAAGGCTGTACTCGATGCGCCGCTCGATGTAGTCCTGGGCAGACTCGTCCAGTTTGATGTCCTTACCCCGCATCTGAATCTTCATGTCGCGATCTCCATCAAAGGGTCTCCACCCTAGCATAGGGATTCGACCCAGGTCCGTCAACTGTGTACCGGCCCGGCAACGAGGCCGTGTGTGAGGAGAAATCCTGGCCTGGTTCAAGTGGGAGCGATCGGCGGCAGCCACTTCGACACTGGGGCCAGGGTCTCGGCGGGGACCTGGCGGGCGATGGCTCCGGGAGTAGGATCCAGCCTCCGGTCTGTCAGGGGAAAGACAAGCGGCGGTTCCGCGAGCCGTGCGGCTGTGGGTGTCGGGGCTGGAGGTCCCTGCCCTTCGCACTCCGGCCCCGTCGATCGCGCCGCGGTTCATGGCCGGAACCACCCGATACCGGTCATGGGCGGAACGCCTGGCGGCGATTGTACGTCTTGGCCGGAGGGTCCATGCGCGTGTGCTCATCGCAATGATCGCATGGACTGCGACCCGTCGAGTTCCGCTGTCCCTGTCTCGCCGATGCCCAGGGCACTCTGACAAGAGCCTGCCGGCTTCGGCTGGCTGCAGGGCCCACCTGCGGCGTCGGCCTCTATTGACGATGCAGCACATCGCCTGCCTCGGCCTCCTTGCAGTCTGTCCCTTCGCTCAGCCTCGGGCCGGCGCGACGGTCTTGTTAGAATGCCCAAATCCAAAGCCAGGCACCTTTTTCTACCCTGGCGAGATCGGGAGCTGCGCGCCGACGCCTTCGTCACCTTCGCTCTGAACCCAGACGGGACGGTGGACCAGGTGAAGATGAAGGCCGTCTCACCCGCCACGGACTATAGCTTCGACTTCCATGACCTGCTCCTGAAGCCCGCCTCTACCCGGACAGAAACGCCGTGAAACCATAGTCCGCTCCTATCTTACTGCCAAGGCATGGAGGACACAGTGGTCTGATGGACGCGCCTATGGTAGAATCGGCGTCCGAAACGGGGATGTGGCAGGGAAGGTTCTTATGAGCCAGGACGATGACCATGTCGCAGGCGAGGATGCGGATCCCTCTCGGACCCTGAATGCGGGCCAGCCGCTGCTGGGACTGGGTAGCTGGATCGGACGCTACGAGCTGCTTCGCGTGCTGGGGGAAGGCGGCTTTGGGATCGTCTACCTGGCGGAGCAGGAGCGGCCGATGAAACGCCAGGTGGCGCTCAAGATCATCAAGCCGGGCATGGATTCGACGCAGGTCATCCGCCGCTTCGAGGCCGAGCGCCAGGCCCTGGCCCTGCTCGATCACCCCAATGTCGCCCATGTGTATGATGCCGGCACGACGGAAGCAGGCCGGCCGTACTTTGCGATGGAGTACGTCAAGGGCGTGCCCATCACGGAGCACTGCGACCGCCAGAAGCTCACCATCGATGAGCGTCTGAAGCTCTTTGTGCAGGTCTGTGAGGCCATCCAGCACGCCCACCAGAAGGGCATCATTCACCGCGATATCAAGCCCTCGAATATCCAGGTCTGCATTGAAGGCGAGCAAGCCATCCCGAAGGTGATTGACTTTGGCGTGGCCAAGGCCCTGAGTCAGCCGTTGACCGACCGGACGCTGGTTACCGAGCAAGGGCAGTTGATCGGCACGCCGGAGTATATCAGTCCGGAGCAGGCGGAGATGACGAACCAAGACATCGACACCCGCGCAGATATCTATTCGTTGGGTGTGGTCTTATACGAGCTCCTGACAGGCACCTTGCCCTTCGAGTCCGAGACACTCAGGCGATGCAGTCTGGATCAGATGCGTCAGGTCATCCGGGAGACTGAGCCCAAGACACCGAGCACTCGGGTCAGCACCCTGGATGCGGAGACCTTAACCAGAGTGGCCAAGTGCTGTCAGAGCGATGCGGCCACGCTGCGACGCAGACTGCGTGGTGACCTGGACTGGATCACGCTTAAGGCGATGGAGAAGGACCGGATGCGGCGGTATCAGACGGCGCATGCCTTAGCGGAGGACATCGAGCGGCACCTGAACGATGAGCCCGTATCCGCCGGCCGGCCCGGCACGCTGTACCGGTTCCACAAGCTGGTCCGGCGGAACAAGGGGGTCTTTGCTGCGGTGGGAGCCGTGGCAGTGGTGCTTGTACTCGGCATCGCCAGTAGCACTTGGCAGGCAGCTCGTGCCACGCGGGCGGAGCGAACACAAAGTCGCTTGCGCCGCGAAGCCGAAACCGCCCGCGCAGAGGAGGCCGCCCAGCGTCTGCAGGCGGTGAATGCACAGCAGAAGGCGGAAGCGTTGGCCTATGCTTCCGATATGAGCGTGGCGCAGCAGGCCCTGGATATGAACGACTTGGGCCGCGCCCGGAGACTCCTGGAGGCCCACCGACCCGCCCCCGGCGAGGTGAACGATCTACGCGGCTGGGAGTGGCGCTACCTGTGGCAGGAGTGCCGCAGTGACGCCCTCGGCGAGCTCTTCCGTTATCCGAACGCGGCCCACTCGGTCGCATATTCCCCCGACGGCAGAGTGCTCGCGGTGGCCGGGCGCTATAAGAATTTCGTCGAGATTTGGGATGTGCCTGGCCGCAAGTTAATCAAGTCCCTTCAGCCGAAGGAGGGCAGTTGCGCGGTATTCTCGCCTCGTGGCGATCTCCTGGCGACGGACGCCGGAAATCAGATCCGACTGTGGCGTACCGACACCTGGAATCTGGTCAGATCACTCACCCTTGGCGGTCGTGTACAGTTCCTCAAATTCTCGCGTGACGGAAGGCGGCTGGCCTGCGTGAGCTCGCTGGATGAAGTCACCGTGTGGGAGGTAGACCAATGGACGGTAGTCCGGGAGGTTGGCGGCGTAAAGCCTTCAGGCGTACTTGAAGGTGTGGTGGACTTCTCGCCGGATGGCAAGGCCCTGGTCATCGGGGACTATACTCATCGCCTGCGAGTGGTTGGTCTTCACAATCAGATCAGGGATGGCAGCAGCCGTGGGGCTCACCGCAAATGCATGAGCGCC
>JAGOQT010000284.1 GCA_018007255.1 Phycisphaerae bacterium
GCTTCACCGCCCCCGTCTCGACTGACGTGGACGTGGCCGACTGCGACTTCACGCTCGCTGTGGACGCCGCCGCCCTTCAGGGCGCTCCCACGGTCGAGGATGACTCCTGGAATGACCTGGACCTGACCGTCGAGGATTGGGACGCCGAATTCAACACCTACTGGACGGACCAGGGCCTGACGGTGCCTGTGACCGACGTCAACGGCGCTGCGCTTGGTAATCCAGTTGTCCTGAGCGAAGGCTTTGACGATATTGATGTCCAGAATACCAACGGCGACGACCTGGGTGAGATCGAGGACTTCATCATCGACTCACAGACCGGCAGCTTTGAGTACGCAATCCTGGCCGCGGGTGGTTTCCTGGGCCTGGCCCAGGCACCAGACAAGGTCGGTCTGAACGGGAGTCTGCGCCACTTCTTGGCCGTGTGCGTAGCCAACCGGGCAAGGGACAGGCTTCGGTCCCGCAGGGAAACGGTGCCGGCAGACGAGATCGAGTTCCAGGTGCCAGAAGGGCAACAGCCGGAGGTCGTAGCCAGCCTGCAGGAGGAACTCCGTCGGACCTGGTGGGGGTTGGCCCGACTGCCCGATGAGCAGAGGGAGGTCGTGGTCCTGCACCTGGTCGCAGGCCTGAGGTTTCGCCAGATTGCCGACACCCTGGCCATCTCGATCAACACGGCCCAGAGTCGGTATAGGTATGGAATGGAGAGGCTGAGGTCCCTGCTCAATGGGGAGGTCAAAGAATGAGGGCAGACAGGATAGAACAACTGATGATGACCCTCCGGATCAGGTCAAGGCTCAACAATCGACAAGGGAAGCTAGATGACATCCTGGCTGCCTATGACCGGTCGCGGCCATCCCGGGTCCCATCAGCGAGATGGGCGGCCAAGGCGGCCATAGCCGCCTGCACTGCAGTCATCGTCGCCGTCGTGGCCGTAATGCATCGATCCCCTGACAACGAACAGAAGACCATGGTCATGTTCTCATCGGCGGAGCTCATCACCGCAGGTTCCCTCCAAACGGCCTTCTACCAGGCTGGCCTGGATGGGGTAGAGAGGCACCTGGACAGGGCCGCTGAATTGTTTGGACCGTGGCCCGCGGTTCTCCAAGAGCAAGACACCCTGTGAGACGAGCTGAGAACAAGGAAAGGAGCATGAGTATGAACGCGCACGACCGATACACGTGTCCTGTCTGCGCCCTGCTGTCGCTGCTGGCCGCAGGGCCGACAGCCCTGGCCTATCCACCTGACCCGAACAATGCCGCGCTGCTGTACTACCAGGCCTTCATCTCCCTGCCTGTGGATCAGGGTCAGATGCGACGCACGGTCTCTGGCCTCCCCTTCGGCGTTGATCCCAATGCCCAGATCCGGGACTACCTGGAGCAGTGCCTAACGGCGATCAACCTGGCTGGAGCGGCCTCCCAGATCCAGGCCTGCGATTGGGGCATTCGATACTCCCAGGGTAGCCTGGCCCCTATGCCGCACCTTGTCCAGATGCGTACCCTGGCCTGGGTACTGAGGGGTGATGCAGTGGTCCTCGCTGCAGATCATCAGCATCGCCAGGCGATAGAACGCTGTCTGACCCTTCGCCGGATGGCCAACCACGTGGATGACGAGACCGTCATCTCGTTCATTGTCAGCACGTCTCTGAACAGCTTGGCCGACAAGGCCATCCTGGAGGTGCTCGGCGTCATGCCGCCCGACGAGAAGACCCTCGTCTGGCTCGAGTCGCAATGGGAGGTCGCGCCAACTGGAGACCTGCAGATCGAGAACGCCATTAGGGGTGAGGAGAAGTTCTGCCTCGGAGAGAAGGGGATGGACAAAGACCTGCTGATGGAGCAAGTCAAGCTGAGTGAGAATCTATCCCCCGATCAGGTTGAGCAGCTTCGCAAGGCAGACGACGCCTTCCTTGAGGCCAGCCTGAGGTATCGCACCACCCATTTCCAGTCTGCTCTGGCCATCCTCGCGGGGACGGATCCCTACCTGAAGAAGCTCGCACAACTCGAGGCCTTGGAGAAGAAACCCGAATCCGATGCCGAGCAGGATCCCCATGCCATACTGGCGATCGTCATGGGCAAGCCCTATACCAGACTCCTGATCCTTGATATGCGGGCCAGGTCCAACCACACGCTCCTGAAGACCGCCATCGAGGTCTACCTGGCCAAGGCCAGGACCGGCTCGGTCCCGGATCAGCTTCCGCCCGGCGTGCCCAAGGATCCCTTCAACGGCCAGGACTTCAAGTACGAGAAGGCCCCAGAGGGCTTCACCCTCACCCGCTGGACCGACGACCCCGCCAAGGACAAGAACTACCGGTTCACCTTCAAGGTCAGGTGAAAGTAGGGGTCGGGGATCAGGGGTTGGGCCGGAAGGCAAGAAGGAAAGAAGCCGCGAGGGCAAGAATGCCTGCCCTGTCGTGTCTACTGTCTCCTGACTCCTGACTCCTGGGTCTCAGTAGTCAGCGTCACCGGGATGTCGAGCCAGAAGGTCGAGCCTTTGCCCGGCTCGCTCTCGAGGCCGATCTGGCCCGCCAGCAAGGTGGCCAGTTCCCTGGAGATGGCCAGGCCCAGCCCGGTGCCCGGGGTCTGCCGGGTGATGGACCCGTCCCCCTGCCGGAACTTCTCGAAGATCTTCTCGTGGTCCGCCGGGGCGATCCCGCAGCCGTTGTCCTGGACCGCGATCCGCACCCTCTTGTCGTCCAGCATGGCGGCCCGGATCTCGATCTGGCCGCGGGCGGGCGCGAACTTGACCGCGTTGCTGACCAGGTTGTAGAGGATCTGCTGGACCTTCCCCACGTCCGTGCGGAGCAGCGGGACCCCCGGATCTACGGCCAGCCTGATGCGGATTCGCTTCTCGTGGGTCTGCGGCAGGAAGGAGGAGACCAGGGCCTCGCAGATCTGGGGCAGGGAGCCCTGTTCCATGTGGAGTTCGAGCCTGCCGGCCTCGGCCTTGGCCAGCTGCAGCACGTCGTTGATCATCTGCAGGATGCGGTTGCCGCTGGTGATGATGTTCTCTGCGTAGCGCTGGCCCTTCTCGGTGTGAAGCACGGTGGGTCGGTCCTTCAGGACCTGCGCGAAGCCCAGGATGGAATTGAGGGGGGTCCTGAACTCATGGGAGATGTTGGCCAGGAACTCGCTCTTGACCTTGTTGGCCTTGTACAGCTCCACGTTTCGCTCGGAGAGCTCCGCGATCTTGAGATCCAACTGGCGGTTGGCAGTGCGGAGCTCGTCCTGGGCCACCTGCAGGCTGTCGAGCATGTGATTGAAGGCCTCCGAGAGCCTTTCATACTCGTCGCCCGTAGTGATCGTGCTCCGGATGTCCAGGTGGCCGTCCGCGACGTTGTTGGCCAGGGCCCGCAACTGGCGGATCGGCCTGAGGATGACCCGCTGGGTGATCCAGTAGAAGGCCACCATGGAGACGATCGCACCGATGAGCGCGGCCACGCCAATGCCCATGCGGCTGACCAGGATCACCCGGCGGACCTCCCCTCTGACGTCCCGGCCCGACACGATCACCGCGCCGATCGGCTCATTGAGCGGAAAGGCCCTGGCCGATCCCTCCGGGTTGTGGCACACCAGGCACGACTCGCCGGCCCGGACCACTCGGCAGTAGCGGCCCTTCAGCATCCCCTGCTCGTGGACAAGCCGGAAATCCTCCTGGCCTTCGCCTTCCAAGAGGGACCGGACCACCGCCCGATGGGAGTCGTCCACGGATTCCATGGACTCCAGCGGCTTGGGGCCGAATCGGATCCACTGCACCGACACCCCGTTGGCCTCCGCCACGTCGCCGCCCGGATCCAGGGCCGGAAGGCCGCTCGGGCTCGAGGCGTCGTCCATTCGGAAGTGGGTCTCATACACCATGCTGGCCCGCTCCTGACAGGCAGCGAGCAAACTCCCGGCGGTGAGCTTGTGCATCCACAGATAGGGGAAGACCAGGACCAGAAACAGGCTCAACAGCACGGCCCCGCCGAACATGAGCCGGCACTTCTCCGCCAGCGAGAGGGGCCTCCAGCGGATGCCCCTGTGCCCCTGTGCCATTGGTCTTCCAGTCTTCCTCATGGTTCGATCCAGGGCGGGACGCCCGCCGGGCCGGATGCGGCTCAGCCGCGCCCTGCCCCCCTAGACGACCGGGGGCCCGTCCGGATGCGAGTGCCTCTGGACCCTCAAGTTGAGCTCGTCGAGCTGCTTCTCGTCGACCTCGCTCGGGGCCCCGGTCATCAGGCACTGTCCCTTCTGGGTCTTGGGAAAGGCAATCACGTCGCGGATGTTCTCGGTCCCGGTCAGGAGCATGACCATGCGGTCCAGGCCGAAGGCGATCCCGCCGTGGGGTGGGGCGCCGTGCTCCAGGGCTCGAAGGAAGAACCCGAACCGGTCCTCGGCCTGGGATTCCGAGATCTTCAGCAGGCGGAACACCTCCCGCTGGGTCTCCATGCGGTGGATACGGATGCTCCCGCCGCCGATCTCGTAGCCGTTGAGCACGAGGTCGTAGGCCTGGGCCCGGATGTGACCCGGGTCGGCTGCGAGCCGATCCAGGTCCTCGGGCACAGGGGCCGTGAAGGGGTGGTGCACGGAGTCGAACCGGCCCTCCTCCTGGTTCCACTCCATCAGCGGGAAGTCCACGATCCAGACGAACCTCTGCTCCGCCTCATCCGCCAACCCCATCTCTCTGGCGATCCTGCACCGCAGCGGTGCAAGGGCCTTGTTCACAGCCTTCTCCTGATCGGCCACCATCAGCAACAGGTCCCCGTCCGACGCCCCGAACAGGTCGATCACCCGCTGCTGCTGGTCCGAGTTGAAGAACTTGGCCGAGCCCAGGGTGAGGGCCCGCTGTCCCCCCTCGGCCTTGACCTTGCACCAGGACAGACCCCTGGCGCCGAAGTCCCCCGCGAACCGGGTCAGGGTCTGCTCAACGTCGCTCCTGGAGTACCTGTCCGCGCCGCCCCGGACACACAGACCCTTGACCACCCCGCCCCGCTCGATCGTGGAGACAAACACCTTGTACCCGGTCTCTTTGGCCGTGGCCGTGAGATCCTTGAGCTTCATGTCGAACCGCAGGTCCGGCCGGTCCGTGCCATAGTCGTCCATGGCCTGCTGGTAGGTCATGCGCTGGATGGGCAGGGCAACGTCGATCCCCCGCACCTCCTTCCAGACCCTGGCGATCATGGCCTCGTTGATCGTCATGATGTCCTGGCTGTCCACGAAGCTCATCTCCAAGTCGATCTGGGTGAACTCCGCCTGGCGGTCTGCGCGGGGGTCCTCGTCCCGGAAGCACCGCACGATCTGGAGGTACCGTTCCACGCCGGAGACCATCAGGATCTGCTTGAAGAGCTGCGGGGACTGGGGCAGGGCGTAGAAGCAGCTCCTGACCAGGCGGCTGGGTACCAGGAAGTCGCGGGCGCCTTCGGGCGTGCTCTTGGCCAGCA
>JAGOQT010000285.1 GCA_018007255.1 Phycisphaerae bacterium
GGGCGAGGCCGTGAAGTTCACGGTGACCGGCCCGGCTGGAACGGCCATCCAGTACACGATCGGCCCCGAGATGATGCCTGCGGAATCGAAGAGCGGGGTCCTCCCCGAGAGCGGCGCCCTCGTGCTGGACGGCGGCACGATGCAGCAGCCCGGGTTTCTCCGGTGTGTTGCGACTGCTGCCGGCGGGGGCCGCGGCCTGGCCACCGCGGCGTTCTCGCCGGAGAGGATCAAGCCCACCCAGATCGAGCCTGCGGATTTCGATGCCTTCTGGGCCAGGGCCAAGGCCGAGCTGGCTGCGATTCCCATGGACGCCAAGGTGACGCCTCTTCCGCAACACACGAACGATGTGTTCGAGGCCTTCGAGGTCAACCTTCAGAACATCGGCACCCCGCCGGCTGCCATGAGTCGTTTCTACGGGGTCCTCTGCGTCCCGCGTGGCGAGGGTCCGTTCCCCGCGATCCTGTCCGGTCCCGGCGCGGGCGTGTACCCGCCGGGCCCTGAGACCAAGTGGGCCGCCCAGGGGTTTATCACCTTGAATGTGGGCATCCACGAGATCCCTGTGGTCCAGACCCCCGGCGAGCCGCCTGCGGCCCGGGTGCCGGGAACCTATCCGATGATCGGCCTGGAGGATCCCAACCGCTACTACTTCCGCCGCGTCTTCATGGGCCTGCTCCGGGCGGGCGACTACCTGGTGCAGCATCCGAAGTGGGACCGCAAGAACCTGATTGCGGCAGGGGGGAGCCAGGGCGGGTTCCTGGCCATGGTCACGGCCGCGCTGGACCCCCATGTGACCGTGTGCCGTGTCTCGTTCCCCGCCTACTGTGATGTCACCGCGTACCTGCACGGCCGGCCCGGCGGGTGGCCGGCGTCGTGGTTCAAGTTCGAGGGCATGGACGACCCCTTGCGGGACGCCAAGATCGCCACCACCGCATACTACGACGGCGTCAACTTCGCCAAGCGGATCCGGGTTCCCGGCCACTATGGCTGGGGCTACAACGACGACACGTGCCCGCCGGATTCGACGTTTGCCGCGTACAACGTAATCCCCGCGCCCAAGCAGCTCGCCGTGTTCAAGGAGATGGGCCATCCGAAGATCCCGGCCCTCGCGGAGGTCGAGGATACATGGCTTCTCAAGCAGGTGGGCAAGGGCCCCTTGCCCGGTCCGGGGCAGCCGTCCTCGCCGGCATTCGGGCCCGGGCGTCGAGGGCCGGTCTCGGCCCACCCTCGAGATCCGCTTCCCTTTACGAACTCCAGTCTGGACAACCTGAATCCGTCCCTTCCGACCCTGTTCATCGCGGGCGACTCGACCGCAGCGACCGGCAATCCCCAGACCCGCGGCTGGGCGGCCCTTCTCGCGGACTACTTCGACCAGGGCAAGGTGAACCTGGTCAACCAGGGCGTGGGCGGCGCGCGTTTCAATACGTATCAGGGGACGTGGGACCGCCTGATGGCCGCGGTCAAGCCCGGCGACTACGTGGTCATCGAGTTGGGCCACAACAGCGGCCCGCTCCCCGGGGTGGGCGACGAGACCCAGGAGGTCGCTGGGCGAGGGGGGGCGACCCAGGTCCTGCACACGCACGGCTGGTATCTCCGCAAGTACATTGCCGACGTCCGCGCAAAGAAGGCCATCCCGATCGTCTCGACGATCACCGTGCGCAAGAAGTGGGCCGGCGGCAAGGTCGAACGGCTCAAGGAGCAGGTCCCCGGCCAGGGGGGCATGTCCGACTGGTCCAGACAGGTTGCCGCTGCGGAGAAGGCCATCCTGGTGGACCACACGAACATCATCGCGGATCGGTATGACCGGATGGGCGAGGCCGAGGTCGCCAAGTTCTTCACGGCCACGCCGACCGAGTACCTGCACACGAACACGGCCGGGGCGATCCTCAACGCCGAGGCCTTTGTCGCAGGCCTCAAGGCCCTGCCCAATCTGCCCCTGCTCGACTGTCTCAACGAGAGGGGCAAGGCGATTCCGGAGTACAAGCCGCTCCCGCCTGCGAGCGACCGCGGCGGGCCCGGGGTCCCTGTCTCTGGCGGCGGGCCGCCGGGTGCCCGTGGCTTCGTGTCCACCAATCCCCGGGATCAGCTCCCGTTCAGCAACACGAGTCTCACGGAGGTGAGGCCCGATCTGCCCACCCTCTTCATCTGTGGAGACTCGACCGCGGCCAACGGGAACCCCCGGCAACGCGGCTGGGGCGCACTCCTGATCGACTACTTCGACACGGGCAAGGTGAACCTGGTCAACTACTCGCAGGGCGGGATCAACTTCCCGGGCTACTACGCGTCGAGATGGCCCCAGGTGGTCGCCGCGCTCAAGCCCGGCGATTTCGTCGTGGTCGAGCTGGGTCACAACGGCGGACACCTGCCCGGCACGGGCGAGGAGACGGGCCCCGGCTGGGGGCGCGGCGGAGGCCAGGTCCACACCTTCGGCTGGTACGTCCGCCAGTTCATCCGCGATGCCCGCGCCAAGGGCGCAACTGCGATCGTCTCCACCACCAGCACACGGTACCTCTGGACCAACCCCAACGCAGAGTTCAATCCTCAGAACGGCAGCCTGATCAGCAAGAAGGACAACTACAACCCTGCGGAGGACCGCGTGGAGCGCGGCATGGGCGACGTGATGCCCGACGGCCGCCGGACCATGCTGGTCTGGGCCGAGCAGGTCGCCCGGGAGGAGAAGGCCCCGTTCGTGGACCACAGCGGCATCACGGCCGACCTCTATGAGAAGACCGGGCGAGAGGTCGTGGGACGGTACCACTCCGATCGCACCCACACGACCACCGAGGGTGCGGCCGTGAACGCAGAAACCTTTATTGCCGGCCTCAAGGCCCTTTCCGACATGCCCTTGGTCGACCTGCTCAACGACAAGGGAAGGGCGATCGAGGCGTACAAACCCGGAGGCAGTCTATGAAGCGCATGGGTTCCTTCACCGTTCTTGCGATCCTGCTCGTGGGCGGCGTCCCTGTCCGGTCCATGACCCCGGAGGACCGCAGGCAGTACCTGGAGAAGCTGCAACAGATCCTGCCGCCTGTGCAGTCGTTCACTGAGTGGCTGCAGAAGACCAACTCGCTCCCGCCTGATTTTGACGCCCTGCCGCGCATGAACAGCCTGCCCGATCCGCTCACCTTCGCGGACGGCAAGCGCAAGGTGACGACCCCGGCGGAATGGAAGGAGCGGAGGGCCGAGATCCTCAAATACTACCAGATGTACGACATCGGCAGGGTGCCCCCCAAGCCCAAGCTCGACAAGATCGTGCCTGTGGATCCCAATGCTGCGGCGGCGGGGGGGAGAGGCAGGGGGTTTGGCGCATTCGGCGGGTTCGGGGGGCCGCCCGCGCAGGGAACCGTGACGAAGATCGCGGACCTGTATTACGGACCGGGCAGCGAGATCACCACCCGCGTCACCGTCCACATCCCGCCGGGCAAGGGGCCGTTTCCCGTCCTGATCGGGGGCACCCCGGCGATCACCGGCCGCGGGTACATCGCGTGTTCCTCCCCGGGCAATGTGGACGCCCCGCCGGACATCGGGAAGTACTATCCGGACTATGATTGGGCCTCCATGGCCAAGTGCGGGTGGACGGCCCAGATGATCGTGGATTATCTGTACACCCTTCCGGAGGTGGACCAACGCTACATCGCCATCACCGGGTACTCCCGCGTGGGCAAGATGGCCGCGATCGCCGCCATGCTGGACGAACGGATCACGGCCTGCATCGCCGCCAGCACGGGGGTGGGCGGGGTGCTGCCGTGGCGGTCCGCAGGCGAGAGGTGCAGCGGAGAGGGGATCGAGAGCACCACGCGCAGCTTCCCCATCTGGTTTGCGCCCCAGCTCCGGTTCTTCGCCGGGCGGGAGGATCGGCTGCCCATCGACGGCCATCTCCTGGCCGCGGCCATTGCGCCCCGGTCCCTCCTGAGCCTGTACGGCCTGAGCGACGAGGTCGCGAACATCTACGGGAACGAGCAGTCCTACTACCAGGCCCAGAAGGTCTACGACCTGCTGGGCGTCCCGGAGCGGAACAGCATCCTGCACCCTCCGGGCCATCACGGTGCCAACGACCAGGACGCGACCATGAAGTGGCTGGACATCCAGTTCGGCCGGTCCACAGAGCGGTGGCAGAACGGCTTCCTGTTCCCGTGGGACTACAACCGGTGGCGGGCAGCCCAGAAGGATGCAGTCGACCTGAGCCGGTATCCGGAGCAGCGGGGCTTCGACGTTCAGACGGCCGCCGAGCTGGAGAGGCACTCCACCCAGGTCCGCGGATCCGCGGAGTGGATGCTGGGCAGCCGCGAGGGCGGGAAGGGGGGGCCCGATCCGGAGCAGAACCCCCGCTCCGACGTCGTGGACTGGGCCATTCAGAGGGCCAGCGCGTTCGGGTGGCTCCAGCCTGAGAAGGGCCAGACCGAGTACCGCAGCCTCACCTTCGGCCAGGGCACTCGGGCCGAGTTGTACTACCGGGCGGGCACGGCCGCGGACGCCAAGCTCCCGGCCGTGATCTGGCTGCACGGATTCAGCTACCCGATGGGGTACATGTGGGTCTATCGACAGACCCCGGATCTGCACCCGATCCTGGCCCTGGTTCGCGCAGGCTATGTGGTCTTGGCCTTCGACCAGACCGGCCACGGCAGCCGCACGGCCGAGTTCGCTACCTTCTTCGACCGGTTCCCGAACTGGTCGCGCATGGGCAGGATGGTTGCGGACACCCGTGCGGGAATCGACGCCCTGCAGAAGGAGGGCATGGTCGATCCGGATCGAATCTACCTGTACGGCTACTCCATGGGCGGGATGGTCGCGCTCCACACGGCCGCCCTGGATCCGCGGGTGAAGGGTGTGGTCTCGATCTGCGGATTCACGCCCATGCGGACCGACACCGCCGACAAGGGCACGGGCGGTCTGGCCCGCTACAGCGTGGACCTGCCCCTGTTGCCGCGTCTGGGCTTCTTCGTGGGACAGGAGTCCAGGCTGCCCTATGACTACGACGGGTTGATCGCCTCGTTGGCGCCCCGGCCGGTCTACGTGCTTGCGCCGCTGTTGGATCGCGACGCCACGCCGGAGGACGTCCGCGCCGCGGTCGGCCGGGCCAGGAAGGCCTACACGCTGGTCCATGGGGAGGACAAGCTCGTCCTCGATGAGCCTTGGGACTACAACCGCTTCCCCCAGGCCGCGCAGGACCGGATCATCCAGTGGATGGCGGCGAACATGCACTAGAAGGCAACCAGCAGTCTGGTAGGGAGGATCTCTATGGCAACGCGCACAGTGTTGGCAGTTCTCGTTCTTGCGGTCTCGGCCGGGCATGCCCAAGAGGCGGTCCGCGTCACGGAGGGCGATCAACTGGTCGTGCTGGACAACGGTATTGTGGCTGCAAGCGTGGCCAAGGCATCGGGCGACCTGGTGTCGCTCCGCTACAAGGGCCAGGAG
>JAGOQT010000286.1 GCA_018007255.1 Phycisphaerae bacterium
GCATTGGGCTTGGGCCGCTCCTCTGCTGCCCTGACCAGTGTGCGGGCGATGGAGAACAGGTCGCCCTGAAGGCCGTGTCTGCCCTCCAGGAGGCTGTAGCGGAGGGTGTTCTCGGCCATGGCCTTCTGGGCCTCGGCGATCCGGTCCCATGCGTCGACCGACTCAACGAGATCCGGCCTCGCGGCCACTGCCTGGCGGAGCCTCTGCTCTGCATCCCGCTTGGCAGCGAGCAGACCGGGATCCAGCATCCCCGCGTACCTGCCGTCATAGACCTTGCGGCTGTTCTGCACGCCGAAGAGGTCTTCCTTGGCCCTGCGTGCGTTCTCCTGGCTCCTCGCACTGTACGCGGTCAGGAGCACCTCCAGGTCCTTGAGCCAGGCCAGCGAGTAGGGCAGTCTCGCGTCCCGGAGGTGCTCCAGCTCGGCCACGGTCAGGAGCCTGCTCGTGCGCCCCGGATGCCCAGACACAAAGACCAGCTCGTCCTCTGCGGCCCCGGCCTTGCTCCACCTGAGGAAGTGCGGGATCCGGGCGGGCCTGCCGTCCTCGTATGCGCGGAACAGGCAGAAGTCGAGGTCATAGCGGGGGTACTCGAAGTTGTCCGGGTCCCCTCCGAAGAAGGCGATCTGCTGCTCGGGCGCGAAGACCAGGCGGACGTCCGTGTACTTCTTGAACCGGTACAGGTGATAGAGCCCGCCCTGGTACAGGGTGACCACGTCGCTGCGAAGCCCGGTCCGGTCCAGGGACTCCTTCTCGATCTGGGCCAGGACCGCCCGCCTGGCCAGGAACGCCTGCTCCGCAGAGAGGTCCGGCTTGACCGCTGCATTGACCCGGTCGGTCACGTCCCCAATCTCCATCAGGACGTTGAGCTCCAGGTCCAGGCACCTCTTCTCCTGGGCCAGGGTCCGGGCGTGGAATCCGTCCCGCAGGTAGTCGTGGTCCTTGTCGCCGAACTTCTGCAGGGCGTCCGCGCCCACGTGGTGGTTGGAGAGGACCAGGCCGTCAGCGGAGACAAACGACCCCGAGCCGCCGCTGTTGAACCGCACCGAGGCCTTCTGGAGGTGCTCGAGCCAGGCCTGGTTCGGCTCGAAGCCGTACCGGTCCTTGAGGATCTCCAGCGGCGGGGCGTTGTAAAGCCACATGCCCTCGTCCGCCATGACACGAGCCAGGGGAGAGGACAGCACAGCCGACACGACAAGAACCGCTACTCGCCTTGCCCTACTCATGGGAACCTCCTTGTCCTGACTATCACTCATCCGTGCCTCCCCCATACACGGCCGCGAAGAGGGTATCTCCAAGGTCTTGTGCCTCTGGGCTTGTGTCGGTACAGGGCATGGGGCCATTATACTGCTCGGCCCTCCCCCTTCAACAAGAGGCCCCGTGGAGCATGGGGTCAATCGAGGGGTGACAAGAACCGTCCGAATCGAGGTTGGAACCGGTCAGTGATGTCCAAGGAGCCCGCGACCCCGACGGCCTTGCCGACGATGGCCTTGCGCGGGACAAATCCGAAGAAGCGTGAGTCCCTGCTGTTGTCCCGGTTGTCGCCCATCACGAAGTACCGGCCCTCTGGAACCACCACCGGGCCGAAGCTCCGCAGGGCGGGGCGGCCTGGCCATGCCAGGACCGGGTGGTTCACCTGCCCCAGTTGCTCCATGGCCACTGTGGAGACGTCCCTGATCTGGCGGTTCAGGTCCTTGAGCAGGTCCGGATCGGCAGGCGTCTGGGCTGCGGGCTGGCCGTTGATGAAGAGCTGGTTGTGGACCATGGAGACCTCATCCCCCGGCAAGCCGACCACGCGCTTGACCAGGCGTGTGCCGTCGTCCGGAGAGAAGCAGATCACGATGTCGCCCCTTTGGGGGGCAGACCATGCAGCCAGTCGATGCAGGGTGAACGGCACGCGCAGGTCATAGGCCGCCTTGTTCACGAACACCAGGTCCCCCTCCAGGATCGTGGGATTCATGGACCGCTCAGAACCCAAGGCTGGTGAGGCATGCGGACTAGTCCCATCTTCCGTCAGAGACCTCCTTGGTCTCCACCTCCACAAGCTGCGACAAACCCAGGGATGAAGCGGTCTTACGGATCACGGCAGCGATCCCGACAGCCAGGTCCTTACTCTGGAGGTCATGTCTGATGATCCAGCGTGCAGGGAACCACCGGGTCCCCGCAAGGTCGTCCCGTACAGCGGCGTCTATGTGGTTGGGGTCCAGAAGCCCGACCAGTTGGCGGACCACGGCTGACCCCGCCCTGCGATTCACGTACTGAGGTCGTCCATATCCGACTTTTCCGACTCCGCCGTCGTGCATGGCGTAGAGTTCTCCGGCCCCCAGACCGTGTACCCCGGCCTCCAGACGGACATCCGCCTCTGTCTCGACGCCCGCCCTGGCGGATGCCCGGACCACTCGGTCGTATACCTCCGCTGCGTAGTCGAATCCCTCTGTGGTCCGCGAGATCGTCACCCTCAACGGCAGGTTCTGACGCCCAAGCAGCACCTCCGACACGTATCGGTCCACCTGCTTGCCGGACAAGACGGTCACGAGATCCGTACTGCCGGGGAAGTAATCCTGAAAGGGCTTCTGGTATCTCAGCACGCAGACGTGATTGGGATCAGGGACGTCCAGCAAGATCCAGTCCTTGAGTTGGTCCGCGGGGCGCTGTGCAAAGGCATACCTGGGCAGCACTCCCATCGCAAGCCGAAGTCTGGCGAGTTCGGTAGTCCGTTTCATCTGCAGCTCGGCCCTCGCGGTGACCAGTTCGTAGGAAAGCCCGTCGGGCAGGGGCGACGTCCGCAGCCTCTTGTCGACCTCCTCGATCTGGGCGTCGAACAGCCTGATCTGGGCATACGATTCCGTGACCGTTTTGATGGTCTCCAGCCTCTGTCTCTCATAGGCCGGAACGGCTGCGGTTGTGGTGGGCGCCGGTATGTTCTCGACCGCTACCCTCAGACACTCTGCGAGCCCGGGGTCCTCCACGGTCATCACCCGATTCAGCACGCTCGTCTCGGCACCTGCCCAGGAAGAAGGGCTGACTGCGAGGACGACGGCCCACATAGAGACTGTCCATCTAGCGACCATAGTCGAAACCTCCTGAAACCTGTGCCATGATCCGATTCACAGCGTGCTCCATCTGATCTGTCTGCTCCCTTGCTGCCGTGTCGCATCGAGCCAGCAGTTGGCCCAATGGAGTGCTCGCCTGGACAAGGGGAGTCGGCTGGTCCGCCGCCTCCGCCAGGCGGATGGCCTGCTGGTAGGCCCGCGCCTCCCGCTCGGGCATGCCCAACTGGGCAAAGAACCGGCCTGCCTCCAGCCAGGTGACCAGGTCCCTGGACACCACGACCCTTTCAGCCTGCACGGCCCTCTGGTCCGAGTCGCGGCCTGCTGGGGTGCACCGCCCCACCAGGAAGGCCCCTGCAGCCGTCAAGGTCACGAGGCCGATTGCAGCAGCCCGTCGATACCGCAGCCTTAGGGCCCGGCCTCTTGCGAGGGCCCGGCTTGATTCTCCCTTCAGGTGATGGCGCATCGCCGTATTGGGGCCGGGATCCGACAAGGCGTCCTGGATAAGCTGTTCAGCGTCGCGATGGTCCACGTCTAGCCCCTTTCCATCTCTTTGTACACCTGGCCGAATCGGTCCCTGGCCCTGCGAAGCAGGGACTCTGCCGCGTCTTCGCTCGTCCCCTCCTGCCGGGCGATCTGGCTGACGGTGAGCCCACCCATGTACTTGACCTCCAGGATCGCGCGATAGCCAGGAGGCAGCTTGGCAAGGGCCTCGAGCACGGCCAACACCCGGTCTCTTGTGTCTGCACGCGCCTCGCCGATCCTGGCCTGGTGTTCCCGCTCTCGGCCCCTCCGTCTGACCTCTGCTGTGCACAGCTTCATCCATCGCTTGCGTGCGATCCCCAGCAGCCAGGTCCGGAACGTCCCGGCAGAGGGCCGAAACCGGTGGATCCGGCCTGCCGCGACCATGAAGGTCTCCTGCACGACCTCCTCGGCCAGGTCCTGCCTGGGCCAGGCCAGGCGCAGACAGTATCGGTACACCCCGTCGAAGTGCCAGTCAAAGAGCCGCGCCCAGGCATCCTGATCGCCCCGCTGGGCACCGCCTACCACGATCGTCTCGAGGTCGTCGTCCATCCGGTTGACGCAAGCTCCTGGACCCGTTCACCGTGCTATTGCCCACCGATCCCTCAAATCCGTCGTAGAGCATAACAAAAAGGGGCGGATCCTTCGACCCGCCCGTAGGATGTCGGAACAGAGCCCGGTCCGGCCGATCCTACTGGGCCGGGATCTCGATCGCACCGAGGTCCAGATCCCCGGCCCCTTTGGGTACAGTGAAACGGCGGTGCGCCCTGACCTCTGAAGGGTCGGCTGCGTCGTACGCGCTCAACTCATACTCGCCGGCAGGGAGGAGCGTCTCGAACCGGCCGGAGCTGAGGGTGTACGATAGGACGTCCACAATCAGACCGCTGGAGCCGGTATAGGGCAGCACAGTGGACAGTCGGGCCTGGACCTTGGGTCCTGCCCCGTCGGACTGCGGGTCCGTGAATCTCGCCGTGACACGGCAGGCGGGCTGCAGGATCACCCGTACAGGGTTTCCGAATGCCTGCTCAGAGACCCTGACCACGGCAGCGAGTTGCTTGTGTTCGTGAACGGCATACAGACAGGCCAAGGCGTTCCGCGAGTCCATCGGGCCGAAGACCCGCTGTCCATCCAGCCGGATACGGCCCTGGCCGTCGGACACCAGGGCATCCACGCGATCGCCCTTGTGGTCATACCAGTGACATGCCCCCTGGTCCGTACGGCGCATGTCCCTGCCCACCAACACCCCTGGTATCGGGAGGCCGTTCTCATCGACACAGTCGATGTTCAGGTCAGATCCCGCCCGATCCCAGACCTCCTGCATGGGGCGCATGCCCGCGAGCAGGTCCTCCAAATGGACCTGGAACCGGTCCCTGGTCATGCGCCCGGCCTCGGATGTGAAGAGACTCTGGGAGGACCGCGTCACCTCCACGACCATGGGGGCCAGGTCATGGTACAGGGCGGCGAGCCGGTCCAGGGACGTCTCCTCCCTGGGTACGGCCAGGGTCAGGAGGGGCCTGAACTGCCCCTGCCAAGGCAGCCCCTTCTCCCTGCGTAGCTCCGTCAAGGCCCCTTGCGTGCGGACATGGGCACAGACCTCGAACCGCTCCCCCCGGCCCGGCCACTGTCCCTTGGGCAACAAGGCATACCAGTGTGTCTCCACTCCGTCCTGGCGGACCTGTCCCCATTCGAGGACTTCATACGGGTGTTCCTCGATCTCGCCGTCCGCCTTGCGCTGCCACCAGCTCATCAGGTTGAAACCGCCGTAGGTCAGAGAACCGG
>JAGOQT010000014.1 GCA_018007255.1 Phycisphaerae bacterium
CGAGGCGGCGCCCGAGGAGTACGGGAGGCTCGAGCGGATCGTCCGGCGTCAGATCGCCGACGAGGACTAGAGGCGCTGCCGCGGGGTCCTGAGGCCAACCGATCCCGCGGCGTGCTCCACGATCACGAGAGGCTGTCGGAGAAGGTGTGTTGAAGGGGCAACGGCATATCCCCGTGCTGGTGAGTGCGGCCGTGGCAGGCGTGGGCCTGGCGGCTGCGGGTGCGGGGATTTGGCTCGGCCTGGCCCGGGGGGAGGCCCTGCGAGGGCCCGTCGGGCTGGGCGTGGCGGGGGTCTGTGCCCTGTGGACGGGTGCCCTCTTGGGACTGGGCTGGCACGCCCGGCGGTTCCAGAGGGCCGTGACCTCCACGGTGGAGGGCCTCCGCAGAGGCGAGAGGATCGAGTCCCGGGGCGGCCGAAGGGCGGATCGACTGACCTGGGCGATCCGCAGCCTCCTGGATCGCGACCGGCAGGCGGTCAGGGCCCTTCTGGCCCAAATGGAGGACCTGCGGCTCCGAACCCAACTGCTGGACAGGCAGAAACGCCACATCGAGGCGATCCTGCACAGCCTCCGGGATGCGGTGATCGTGGTGGACGAATCGGACCGGGTCCTGCTCGCCAACCGGGTGGCCGGGCACCTGCTCGGCTTTGACTATGGCGCGGCCGCCCTGCGGCCCGTGGCCGAGCTGGTCAGATCCGATCGAGGAGACCTCGTGGAGTTCCTTCGCGAGGCCCGAACCGGGGACGCCCGCCGCCAGATCGAGTGGAGAGACAAGGAAGGGACGGCCGCCTATGACGGGGTGGCCTGTTGCGTACGGGACGAGCAGGGGACCCCCTGCGGCGTCGTCGCGGTCCTGCACGACGTGACCCGGGACAAGGAGGTCGCCCGCCTCAAGGACGACTTCGTCAGCACCGTATCCCACGAGCTGAAGACCCCTCTGGCCGCCATCACGGCCTACGCCGAGATGCTCACGGACAGCGAGGCGGCCGATGAGGCGACCCGCAACGAGTTTGTGGCCGTGATCCAGGGCCAGGCGCGGCGGCTCGGCCGCCTGATCAGCGACATCCTGAACATCGCCCGGATCGAGTCGGGTCTGGCGCCGGTCTCCAAGTCACCCTTGAGCCTGGCCCTCCTGGTGGACGAGCAGGTCCGGATGATGCGGGCCTATGCCGAAGAGAAGCAGGTCGAGGTCGTCGCGTCCGGTCCGATCGTGCACGACCAGGTCATCGCGGACCGCGACATGGTGTCCCTGGTCCTGGTGAACCTGCTCAGCAATGCCGTGAAGTACAACCGGCCCGGCGGGTCCGTGAGGGCCCAGACCGAGGTCGATGAGGTCCGGGGCGTGGTCTGCGTCCGTGTCACGGACACGGGCGTGGGGATCGCGCCGGAGGACATGGAGCACCTGTTTGAGAAGTTCTACCGGGCCCCGGCCCACGCAGGCCGCGCCGAAGGGACCGGCCTGGGCCTGAATCTGGTCCGGCAGATCGTGGAGAAGGTGCACGGAGGACGGGTGTCTGTGCACAGCGAGGTGGGGGTCGGCACCACCTTCGAGTTTGAACTCCCGCTGGCGGGGTCCCCGGGAGGGGCCCTCACGGCGGGGGGCGAGGAGGCCCCCGTGCATGCGCAGCCGGTCCTGTCCGGGGCGGACACCGGATGCCCAGGGGGGATGCTGGAGGGCGGGGCCGGCCCGGATTGCGGCCCATCGCGTTGGAGCACGGACGGAAAGGCTGTCTCTTGAAAGGTCGGTGTATGGCAGGCAAGAAGGTACTGATCGTCGATGATGAGGTCCACATCGTGCACGTGGTCACCGTGAAACTGCGGAACAACGGCTATGAGGTCCTCTCCGCAGAGAACGGGGCCGAGGCCCTCGATCTGGTGATCCGCGAGCGACCGGATGTGGTGGTCACGGATTGGCACATGCCGGTGATGACTGGCCTGGAGTTCATCGAACGCCTTCGTCAGTTGCCGGAGGCCCGGCAGATCCCGGTGATCCTCCTCACGGGGCGGAGCTTCGAGATCTCGCCCGAGCAGCAGCGGGCGCTGCAGATCACGCAGTGCCTGAGCAAGCCGTTCAGCCCGAGGGAGCTCCTGGGCTGCGTGGGGGACGCCTTGTGCGTTCAGGAACGCAGCTGACGGAGGGACCGAAGGGCCGCCAGACGGAGGGGGGATATGACAGACGAGGCCGTGCACACCATCACCCAGCCGACCGCGGCGCGAGGGGCCGATGCGGGCCTGAGCCCAGCGCAGCGAGAGCAGCTCGAGCGGTTCGGCCAGCGGGTCAACCGGCTCGGCGCGAACTTCGCCGTGTGTGGTGAAGACGGTCGTCTGTTGGTCCTGTCGGAGGGGGGGCGGTTCCGGAGTCCCCCCAAGTACCTCAGGGAACTGGCCCTTCGGGTCACGGCGGCCAAGCCCGGGCCCGAGGACTCGGGCGGCCCGTGTCCGGATGGCCGGGACCGGCCCGGGGGCACGTCCGCACGGACCCCGGCGTCCGTGCTGCGGTTCTGCGGCTTCACCACGGTCCTGGCCAGTCCGCTGGACCTGGCGGTCCGGGACCAGGCCCGCTGCAAGGGCAGGGGGGTGGCCCTCATTGACCTGGGCGATGCCGTGGCCCAGGCCGGCGGCGGGACGGGCGGGGGCACTGCGGACTGGCCTGCCCGTCGGATCTACCTGTCGGAGATGCTGGCCTGCCTGGTCGAGGGCCTCCAATCCCTGGCCAAGGCAGAGCGGCAGATGGACCTCGTGGGCGTCGAGCTCGCCCAGGTCTACGAGGAACTGGTCCTCCTGCACACCCTCAGCACCCATATGGACCTGACGGAATCGGACGGGACCTTCCTGCAGAGGGTCTGTGACAACCTCACCGAGGTGGTGCCGATTGAGGGCATTGCCGTCCTGGTGGATCGATCCGGTGCGGGCGATCGGAGGCTCGCGGTCATGGCCGGCTCGGGTCTGGTCGATTGGGACGAGGCGGCCGCCGGGACGCTCTATAACCGGCTGGCCTGCGAGATCCGGGCCGGCAAGGAGGCCCTTCTCGACAGCGACGCCTATGGCCCCTTCAGACACGAATGGCCGCAGGCCATCCACAGCCTCCTGGCGGTGCCCCTGTTCGGCAAGAAGCCGGCGCCCGGGACACCCCACGCGCCCATCCGAGGCGTTATGGTGGCCATCAACCCCCGGGCCAAGCGGGACTTCGACAGCACGGACATCAAGCTCTTCAACTCCGTGGCCCACGGGTGTGCGGTCTTCATCGAGAACGGCAGGCTCTTCGGTGACCTCAAGGACCTGTTCCTGGGACTGCTGCGGGCCCTGGCCCGGACCATCGACGCCAAGGACGGATACACGCACGGCCACTCGGAGAGGGTGGGCCTGATCGCCCGATGGATCGCCGAGCACCTGGCCCGAAACCGGGCCCTGCCCCAGGAGCGGGTCCATGAGGCCTACTTCGCGGGCCTGTTGCACGACATCGGGAAGATCGGCATCGACGACGGGGTCCTCCGCAAGACGGGGCCGCTGACCGACGAGGAGCGGGCCCGAATCGGCAAGCACCCCTTGATCGGGGCCGGGATCCTGCGGGCGATCAAGCCCATGCGGGACATCGTGCCGGCCGTGCTCTCTCACCACGAGCGGATCGACGGTCGGGGGTATCCCAACGGGCTCCGCGGCGCCCAGATCCCCCTGATGGCGAGGATCCTGGGCCTGGCCGACAGCTTCGACGCCATGACGAGCCGGCGGAGCTACCGGGATGCGATGAGCGTGGATCAGGCGATGGAGGAGATCCGGCGTCAGGTCGGCCAGCAGTTCGACGAGGAGGTGGCCGCAGTGTTCCTGGCCAGCGACGTGCACCGCCTGTGGGAGACGCTGCAGGACGGGGGCAGCGACATCGTGCACGGTGGCCAGACTACAGACTACGCGACCCTGGCCGTGGGGGCCCTGATCCGGTGAAGATCTCGGTCCAAGATGCCCGCCGCGCCACGGCCGTAGTGGCCCTGGACGGAGACCTCACGCAGGACGGCCGGGAGGCCCTCCGCCATGCGGTGGCCGATCTGGTGGCCGGGCGGTGCAGGGCCCTGGTGTTCGACATGAGCGGGGTCCGCTTCATCGACGGCCAGGGTCTGGAACTCCTCTTGTGGGTTCGGGACATCTGCCAATCCAGCCGGGTCCCGTTTCGCATGGCGGGGCTGGACGAGACCTGCTCGACGATCCTCCGGATGACCCGCCTGGACAAGGAATGGAGTTGCAGCGCCCATGTGGACGACGCGGTCCAGAGCCTGGTGTGAGCGAGATGAGGTCTGCCCATGAGCGAGACAGCCGTCCAGAGCAGGGTCCAGTTGGGTCAGGCCCTGGTGGCCCGAGGGGTGGTCACACGCGATCAGGTGGCCGACGCCTTGGACGAACAGGGGCGTACGGGCCACCTGGAGCTCCTGGGCGAGATCTTGGTCCGGCAGAGGCACTGCACAGAGGACCAGGTGGCCGAGGCCCTCGCCGAGTGTTGCGGCGTGCCCTATGCCAGGATCCGTCCCGGGGTCTGTGATCCCCTGGCCACAAAGGTCCTGCCCAGGGAGTTCTGCCAGGAGCACGTCGTACTGCCGCTCTTCCGCGTGCACCGCACACTGACCCTCGCGGTCAGCGAGCCGGCCAACCCCTTTCTCTTCGACGAGATCGAGCATCGCACCGGATGTGGAGTCCAGGTGGTCTGCGCAACGGCCAAGGACATCCTGGCCACGTTGTGGGCCTGCTCGCCCGCGGCCCGGGTCTTCGCCGGCGGAGAGTCCCTGGAGGACAAGGGGCTCAGGGCGCTTCCCCTGGTCCCCTCGGAGACCACGGGGCCGGGGCCCGGAGACCGCGGCTTGGTTGAGGCGGCCGGCCAGCCTGCAGTCATCGATTTGGTCCACCGCCTTCTGTGCGAGGCCGTGCGCGAGCATGCCTCCAGCCTTCACATCGAGCCTGGGGACCGGTCCGTGCGGGTCCGCTATCGAGTGGACGGCCGGCTGTTCGAGAAGACCCGCCCGCCCGGTCCGATGCACGCCGCGATCCTCGCGAGGGTCAAGATCCTGTCAGGCCTGGACGTGGCCCAGGTCCGCGTTGCGCAGGAAGGCCGCTTCCGAGTGACCGTGGACGACCGCACGGTCGATCTGGGGGTTTCCATCCTCCCCGGCGCATGGGGCGAGACCGCGGCCATCCGCATACTCGACCCGCAGAGTCGCCTGACGGCCCTGGAGTCCCTGGGCTTCACCCTGGAGAACCTCCGGCGGTTTCGGCAGGCGATCCGGTCTCCGCACGGCCTGTTCGTGGTGGCGGGGCCTGCGGGGTCCGGCAAGGGGACCACCCTTCGCGCGGCGGTCTCCGAGCTCAACCGCGAGGATGTCCACGTCTGCACGGTGGAGGATCCCTTGGGCGGTCTGGTCCCGGGCCTGAACCAGTTCGAGGTCGGTCCCGGCACGGGCGGCGACCTGGCCCAAACCCTCCGCCAGGTCCTGCGCCAGGACCCGGACGTGGTCATGCTCAGCGAGATCCGCGACCCGGGCACGGCCGACCTCGCGGTGCAGGCAGCCCTGGACGGCCGCCTGGTGCTTGCGACCCTGTCCTCACACTGCGCGGACCTGGCCGTTCGCCGATTGGCGGACCTGGAGGTCCCTGCGTGCCTGGCCGGCGACGCCCTCGTGGGCGTCTTGGCCCAGCGTCTGGTCCGCAAGATCTGTCCCCACTGCAAACAAGTGGTGGACCCGCCCGGGGGCGTGCGCAGGGCCGTGGCCCGCCTGGGGCAGGAAGTCCCCCAGTACTACCGCGGCGCGGGGTGCGAGGTCTGCCGCAACACCGGATGCGCAGGGCGGATCGCCCTGCACGAGCTCCTGATCCCGGATGAGACGGTCAGGGAGGGGATCCGAACACGGGCCGCACCCGGCCGGTTGCGGGCCCTGGCCCTCGAGGCGGGCATGGTCCCCATGGCCCTGGACGGAATCGAGAAGGTCAGGGCCGGCCTCATCCCCATCGAAGAGGTCCTCCGCACGGCCCCGCTGGGAGGCTGATCTCCGTACGCGGGGTCCGGATCGCCAAGCCCGCACACCAGAGGGCCGGTGTCCTCCGGTCCTCCGCTGCGGCCCATCCCGCGTGGGACACCCTTTCCGCTTCGATGGGCACGCTCATTGATTTGCCCACGGGACCGCCGTATAGTTGGGGCGAGCCCGGGACACGCTCCTTCGTGGCGACTGTCAGGCAACGCATCGGGGACCAGACTCATGAACGACACGGCATCCGTAGGGCGGGAGAGATGGAGCGGGCGGCTGGGGTTCATCCTGGCCGCGGCCGGTTCGGCCATCGGACTGGGGAGTATCTGGCGGTTCCCTTACATTGCGGGGGAGAACGGCGGGGGTGCGTTCATCCTCATCTACCTGCTCTGCGTGGCGGCTGTAGGCCTGCCTGTGATGATCTGCGAGATCGCCCTGGGCCGTCACACCCAGCGCAACCCGGTGGGCTGCTTCAATCAGCTCACCCCGCCTGCGTCCCTCCTTGCGCACTTCTGCGGGGGGGGCATGGTGCTCACGGGCGTCGCCCTCCTGTGCTTCCGAGAGGTCGGGTGGGGCGTGTTGGCGCTCCTGCTGGGGGTCGTCATCTTCCTGACCAGTTGGCGGCTCGTGGGGATCCTGGGCGTGGTGGCGGGATTCCTGATCTTGTCCTACTACAGCGTGATCGGGGGCTGGTCCATTGCCTACATCTTCAAGGCTGCGGGCAGCCAGCTCGCGTTCGAGACGGTCGAGCAGGCCAAGACGACCTATCTGGAGTTCATCGGGGGCAGCGGCCGGGTGATCGCCTACCACTTCGTATTCATGGTGCTCTGCACTGCGATCGTGTACAAGGGGGTCCAGAAGGGCATCGAGTTGGCCTGCAAGCTGATGGTGCCGCTGCTCTTCGTCATCATGCTGGTCCTGGTCCTGAGGGCAGTGACCCTGCCGGGCGCAAACGCGGGCGTCCGCTTCTGCTTCACTCCGGACTTCAGCAAGCTGTCGGCCCAGGGGGTGTTGGTCGCCATGGGGCACGCCTTCTTCACACTCAGCCTCGGCATGGGCGCGATGATCACGTACGGCAGCTACCTCAAGAAAGAGGACAACCTCTTTGTCTCCAGTGTCTGGATCATCTTCCTGGACACCCTGGTCTCGGCCCTGGCCTGCCTCATGATCTTCCCGGCGGTCTTCGCCATGGGCTTCGAGGCTGGCGAGGGCCCCGGCCTGGTGTTTCAGGTCGTGCCCGCCGTGTTCCACAGGCTGCCTGCGGGGGCCCTGTGGGGCACCCTGTTTTTCATCCTGCTCGCCATCGCCGCGCTGGCCTCGGGGATCAGCCTGCTGGAGGTCGTGACCGCCTACTTCGTGGACGAACGCAAGTGGTCGCGGCGCAAGGCCTCCTGGGGTATGGGCCTGGCCATCTTCGTGATCGGGTGCCTCTCTGCGATCAGCATGCAGGACTGGGCCTCGCTCTCCGGCCTCGAGAGGGTCGTGACGGCCTGCTTCGGGGGCGCCCGGGCGAGCTTCTACGATCTCGTGGATAACCTGACCTGCAACTGGCTCCTGCCCCTGGGCGGGCTGTTCATCTGTCTGTTCGTGGGTTGGATCTGGGGCACGCGTCAGGCCCTGGATGAGATACGCCACGGCTCCCAGAACTTCGGCGATGTGCATCTGCTCACCCTGATCGCCGGCCTCAAGGACGATCCCTCCCACAATGCCAGCGTCCATGCGCTGACCCTGGCCTCGCTCTGGGGCACGTTTGTCCGTTTCGTGTGTCCTGTCGCGATCCTCGTGACGTTCCTGCACACGATCGGATGGCTCACTGTGGTCACGCCTGCCCAGGCCCCGCCTGCCCCCACTGCGATCTCGGCCCCTGTCCCGCAGCCCCCTGAAGGCTCGTGAGAAATGCGGGCTAGACCGCCTTGGGTCCGAACCGCAGCTTCTCCTTCTCGTTCAGGAGGATCCAGGCCTCCCTCTTGAAGAACCAGCCCAGGCCGATGGCCCGGACGAGCCAGTCCAGGGCCGTGGCCAGCCACACGCCCGCCAGGCCCAGGTTCAGGGCATAGGCCAGCAGGTACACGCCGCCCAGTCGGAAGATCAGGATGCTGACGAGCCCCACGTACAGGGGCGACGTGGTGTCCCCCGCGCCCCGCAATGCGCCCACGAAGATGAAGGCAATGCCCACGAACGGCAGTTCCAGGACCGAGAGCCGCACGGCCATGCCGGCCAGATCGACCACGCGGTCCGTGGCCCCGAACAGGGCGGCGATCTGGGGACCGAGGCCGATGAACACGACGGCCACCACCACGGTGACCGACGTGGCGGCCACGAGGATCCGCTTGACCGCAATCTTGGCGATGTGCTGAAGGTTGGCCCCGATGGCCTGGCCCGTCACTGTGGTGGTTGCCGTGGCCAAGCCCCAGGCGGGCATGAGGGCCACGTTCTCGATCTGGATGGCCACCTGGTGGGCGGCCAGGACCGTGGTGCCCAGGTGGGCCACCATGCGCATGAAGAACACGTGGCACAGGGAGTTCAGGCCGCGTTCGGCCAGGGCGGGCAGGGCCAGGTACCAGATCCGGTTCAGGACGTTCGGCTGCAGGAGCCGGAAGTGGCGGAGGCGCAGACCCAGGCCTTGGGTCCGTGTCAGGAGGACCGCGCACAGGAACAGACCGGTGGTGCGCGCGATCGCAGTGCCCCAGGCCACGCCGTAGAAGCCCAGCTTGGGCAGGCCGATGCCGAAGGCCAGCATCACGCTGGTCGTGATGTTGATGACGTTCATGAGGCCCGTGATGAGCATCGGCCTGAAGGCGTCTCCTGTGCCCCGAAGCACACCGTTTCCGACCATCATGGGCAGGCCCGCCAGGCCCGAGAAGGCCAGGATCGAGAGGAACCGGGCCCCGGTCTGTGCAACCTCGGGGGTCCCCCCGCACAACCGCATGATGGGCTCTGCGAAGACCGCGCCCAGTCCTACGAGCACGGCGGCCATGACCAGGGCGAGGGTGATCGCGCACCCGGCGTACTCCCTGGCCGAATCGAAGGCGTGCTCGCCCCAGCAGCGGGCGACAATGGACGTGGCCGCGATGGACAGTGCGATGAACGGGGCGATCATGAGGAAGACCACCATCCCGGCCAGGGCCGCGCCGGCCAGGTACTCCTCGTTGTGCAGCCAGCCCACGATGAGGGTGTCGGTCACGAACACGAGGGAGTAGAGACAGTTCTCCACGATGGAGGGCATGGCCACCACCGCAAGAGTCCGGTTGAGGTCCCTGAGCCCCAGGTTCAGACGGTGTGCACTGGACGGGTCCGGGCGCATTGATAGATCATATCGACCGGTCCCCCGCAGGGCAAGGGCCCCTCAGGGGTGCGGTGTCCAGGACCCGCCTGCACGTGCAGTGATTGCCCAGGTGGCACAGGGCCAAGGCCGATGCGACAAACGAGAAGGAGCGGTCGATGGGCGGGGCCTCCCCATAGCCCAGCGTGATGTGGGGCCAGAACCGGGCGAGGCTGGATTGGGCGGGGAAGCCTCGGACCCAGGCCAGTGTGGAGGCGGAGATGGGGCCGCCGCCGTGGAACATGGATTCGGTCGGGGCATGGGTGAGGAGGGGTTGAAGGTCCAGGATGAGCTGTTCATGCATGCGCTGGAGGGGCTCGGTCTTGTCGATCAGGAGGCTGGAGGTCTTGCGGCCCTTCTCGCTTACGAGGACCGCAGTGCCGATGACCGTCAAGGTGACCGGCGGCATCGCCTCGGCGATCCGCCTGAGCGCCGCGCCTGCCGCGTCTCCATCCATGGGGTCCATGCACCCCATGGCCAGGGAGACATGCGGAAGACAGGACTCTGCATCCAACACGATCTCCGATCCGAATCGGTCGACCAGGCCCCGGTTGACGGCCACGGCCAGATCGGCCACAGCCGGATCGGGCAGGAGCACCACGTCCACGGCCAGCCGGGTCATGAAACCGCTCTCCTGTCCGCCATGGCGACGACCTCCTCGTGCCGTCTGAGGATCTGTGGATCCTGCTGCCCGTGGACCCGGTTGACGACCCAGATCACCAGGCCGTTGGCGAAGAAGCCGGGCACGATCTCATAGAGCTGCTCGCCCAGGCCCACGGCCTTCCAGACCCACAGGACCCCAGCGCCCGTGATCATCCCGGCCAGGGCGGAGACCCAGGTGGTCCTTCTGGAGAACAGGGCAAAGAGGACGACCGGTCCCAGTGAGGCCCCGAACCCGCCCCAGGCGTAGGCCACGATCTTCAAGATCCGGCTGTCCTTGGGCAGGGCCAGGATGACCGCGATCACAGAGATCACCATCACGGAGGTCCGGCTGATCCACACGACCTGCCCGGGGGTGGGCGTACGATGGAGGACCTTGCGGTACAGGTCTTCGCTCAGGGCAGAGGCAGAGACCAGGAGCTGGGAATCGATCGTGGACATGATCGCGGCGAGGATGGCGGCAAACAGGACACCCTGAAGCCAGGGTCCCACGACCTGGCGGATCATGTAGATGCAGACCCGCTCCTCCTCGCCCTTGGGCAGTTGCTCGAACAGGGCGATCGCGATCAGGCCGATCACCACTGCGCCGGCCAGGGAGACCACGACCCAGGCCATGGCGATCCGGCGAGACTGGCGGAGCTTCTGGAGCGACCGAACGCTCATGAACCTGACCAGGATGTGGGGCTGGCCGAAGTAGCCCAGGCCCCAGGCCATGCTGGAGCAGACGGCCAGCAACGGCCATGGGACACCCGTGGGGATCAAGGTCGTGGACAATCCCTTGGTTGCCATGGCACGGTCGATGCCTTCGACACCGCCGACCTGCCTGAAGGCCAGCACAGGGATGATGACAACGGCAAAGACCATCAAGATCCCCTGGAAGAGGTCGGTCCAGCACACGGCCAGGTATCCGCCCAGGAGGGTGTACGCAATCACGATGCCGCCGCCCAGGAACACGGCCCAGGTGTAGCCCATTCCGTCGAAGATGGAGTCCAGGAGCTTGCCCGCAGAGACCATGCCGCTGGAGGTGTAGATCGTGAAGAAGATCAGGATCAGGACCGCGGACAGGACCCGGATCAGCCCGGTGGGATCCCGGAACCGGCTCTCAAAGAAGCAGGGCAGTGTGAGGGTCCCGGTCTTCTCCGTGTAGACCCGCAAGCGGGCTGCCACAAACCTCCAGTTGAGATAGGTCCCTGCGATCAGCCCTAGGGCGATCCAGGCATCGGGCAGGCCGTTCAGGTACACGGTCCCGGGCAGGGCCATGAGGAGCCAGCCGCTCATGTCCGAGGCCTGGGTGGAGAAGGCGGTGACCCACGCGCCCAGGCCCCGGCTGCCCAGCAGGTACCCCTCGATCGTCTCGTTCTTGCGGCAGAACCGAAGGCCGATGGCCGCCAGGATTACGAAGTACAGCACCAGTGTGATGAGCAGGGGCCAGTTCACGGCGACAGCCTACAGCGCTGGGCCCAAGGCCGTCAACCGATACAGGCCCTCATGTGAGGACAACCTCGTCCTCCTGGCGCCAGGCGGGGTCCACGATGCACAGGAATCGCAGGTCTTCCCCGCCGGTGTTCTCGATCCACTGGGTCACGCCCGGCCGGATGGTGACCGCACAGTCGGGCCCCACGTCGTGGGTCGCCTGGTTGATGTGCATCCGGCCCCGGCCGGACAGGACGTAGTAGACCTCGCTGGATTGAAGCCTGTGCGGGATCGTCTTCTGGCCGACAGGGACCGTGGCATGGGCCAGGCTGTACCGGATGGGCAGGGACTCCTTGTCCGGATGGAGCAGCTCCCGCAACAGGGACCCATCCCCAGCTACAAACTCCACACAATCATTCAGATTCCGTACATCCATCCTCTTCTGTCTTCCGGCTTCTGACTTCTGGCTTCTGGCTTCTGTTTTCAACAGATCCCTCTGCTCCGCCTCGGCATGACCTCGCAGCGGTCCTTGACTGACCGCTGCGAGGTCACTTCCCAAACAGTACCGAACCCTCCGTGAAGAACACGCCTGCCATGCACCCGGTCATCAGGCAGGCGAGGGTGGCGGCCACAAGGGCCCGCACCGCGACCTTGGCCACGTCACCGGTCCGGCTCGGGACCAGGGCGCAGACCCCCCCTACAAAGATGGCCATGGACGCCAGGTGCGTGAATCCGCACAAGGCATAGGTGGCGATCACCGCAGACCGGGCAGGGCTGTGCAACTGGCCCTGGGCCAAGGCAGCGGCGAGGTCGTTGTACGCCGTGACCTCGGTGACGACCAGTCGCTCGCCGATGATCCTGGACACCACGGAGCAGTCCTCCAGGGGCACACCCAGGATCACGGTCAGCGGATAGAAGACATACCCGCAAAGGGCCTTGAGCGACCACGGCCCCTGTAGGCCCACCAGGGGATTGACCTGGGCACCGATTGCGCCCAGGACGAGGTCCGCCAGGGCCACCAGGCCCAGGACCGCGATGAGAAGGGCCGTGATCCCCACGATCATCCTGACCCCGGAGTTGGCCCCGTGGATGATCGCTTCAAAGAGGTCGTTCTCTTTCTCGTAGAAGGGTTGCACGTGCATGCCGAGCGTGTCAGGGCGGTCCTCCTCAGGACACAGGACCTTGGACATCACGATCGCCGCGGGGGCGGACATCAACGACGCGGAGACCAGGTGGCCCGCAATGGTGGGGAACTGGTCCTTGAGCGAGAACACGTACAGGGCCAGGACATTGGAGGACACGGTGGCCATGCCGGCCGTGAGGACCGTGCACAACTCCGAGGCCGTCATGCGGGCCAGGTGGGGCCGGACCGTGAGGTTGGCCTCCACGCCCACGAAGATGTTGCTGGCCGCCACAAGGGACTCTGCGCCGGAGATCCGCATCAGGCGGGTGAACACATAGGCAAAGCCCCGGATCAGGGCGTTCATCACGCCGTAGTAGTAGAGGATCGCAATCAAGGCGGAGAAGAAGATGATCGTGGGAAAGGCCTGAAAGGCCAGGATGAAGCCCAGGGACTGGTCCTGGCCCGCAGGGATCGCCAGGGGCCCGAACACGAACTTGGCCCCCTCTGTAGCGGTCTCCAGGACCCGGACCACGCCGTCGTTGACCCAGAGGAAGGCCTGTGTTCCGGCCTTGACCCTGAAGACCACCAGCCCGATGGCCAACTGGAGGGCCACACCGAACCCGATGGCCCGCCCGTTCATGTTCCTTCTCTGGCGGGAGAAGACCCACCCCAAACCGATCAGGACGAAGATCCCGACAAAGCTGACAAGATTGTAGACCGTCATGAGCGTATGCCCTGGCGACGCCTGTGAGTAAAGGCCGGAGGCCTGGATTGGGATGCGAGGAGCCGGAAGCCGGAGGTCAGAAGCCACACGTGAACAAAGCACGGCCGCGGCGGGGCCTCCCCAGTCCTCCCTCTTCCGGATTCTGACTCCTGGATTCTGGATTCCATTCTAGACCTTCGAATACAAATGGCATTGATGAGCGGAGCCAACAGCCAACAGCTAACAGCCAACCGCCTTCCTGTACTTCCCTGACATGGCCTTCCTGCTGTTCAGGGCTGCCAGGGCCTTGGCCAGGATGTCCTGTTCAAGCGGGCACGACAGGTCCGCGCCCCTGACGATGGAGCAGAACCGCTCCCTCTGCGTGTCGCCGAAGTCCTTGCCCCGCCTGAGCAGGGCGTGGACCTCGTGCAAGGCGATCAGGTACACGGCGGCCAGTCGGACGGCCTGTTGGTACGCGGCGACGTAGTCCACGTCTTTGACGAACTGACGATATCTGGGCGACTCCTCACCCTGGGACTCGTACTCCTTGGCCGCGTCCCTGTACGGACCGATCCGCTGGCAGGTCTTGAGGGCCAGGAGGAGGTTGTCGACGGAGTCCTCGATCACGTCCTCTGCCGGGAACGTCCCGTACGTCTGGACAAAGCCCCGCTGCAGGAAGTATCTGAACCAGTCGGCCGTGTTCCGGGCGGTCACACCCCCGATGCAGTCCGCCCACGAGGCGAAGTCCTGCTCGAAGAAGTCGTATCGGGCCTTGTGGCGTGCGGAGGCCCTGGCCCGGCGATCCCGGTACACCTCCTCGTAGAGGTAGTAGTCCTGGAAGACCTCGGCCTCGCGGTGTCTCCTGCGGTTCTCGCCGTCCCGGTAATAGGGGCCGGCGATCGTGTTGACCACGGGGTGGAGGATCTGGTCTGCGGCGATGTGGGTCAGGTGGCCTGCGATGTAGGCCAGCTTGCGGGCGTCCTGGTCGTCCAGGCAGACCTGGCCGCCCTTGCGGACCGCGTCATTGAAGAGGATCTCGATGAGGCTCAGGGCAAAGGCATTGGGCCTGGACGAGTGCAGATGGTAGGACCACGCCTGGACCCCCTGGGCCTGGACGAATCCCTCCAGGATCATGTCCTTGATGGAGGTGCTGATGCGGTTGTAGTAGTACAGGTCCGGACCCACGCTGCCCAGGTTCATGTACGGCCGCGAGGGGTGGGTCTTGGAGGTGTCGTCGATCAGGTCCGCGAACTCGATCAGCTCCGGGACCTGGGATGCCTGGAGGGCCCCGATTGCCTTGTGGGCGATGATCATGTGTGCAATGCTGGCCGGCATACAGCAGAGCTCCATTCCACTGCCATCGTTCGCAGGATTATACGGTGTGTGCCTGGTGCCGGTCAAATGGCTGCCGGACTACCTCCAAGGGCCCACGTATCCCTCTGCAACTTGACGCAGGCATCGCCCTTCAGGTATGCTGAGTCCTGTGCGTGGGCGCAGAGGGGGCCTGACGCCCGACTCTGCCCTGCACCGTGTATCTGAAGTGGGTCCGTTCACGTGCCCGGCCGGGCGTGGGAGACGGCTGTCGTGAGGGGGCCGATGAGTGACGTCACGCAGATCTTGAACGCGATCGAACGGGGGGACGCGAGGGCTACAGACGAACTCCTGCCCCTGGTCTACGAGGAGCTTCGCATCCTGGCCGCCCAGAAGCTGTCCCACGAACCCCCTGGCCAGACCCTTCAGGCGACGGCGCTGGTCCATGAGGCCTATCTACGGTTGGTGGGGGATGAGCCGCGAAGCTGGGAGAATCGAGGCCATTTCTTCTCCGCTGCTGCAGAGGCGATGCGGCGGATCCTTGTGGAGAACGCCAGGAGAAAGAGGAGCATGAAGGGGGGCGGCGGGAGACAGCGGATTGAGCTGGACGAATGCGCAATCCTTGCCCCGGACGACTTCCCTCCAGACGACGTACTTGCCCTTGACGAGGCCCTGGAGAGGCTCGCGGATCGCAACAGGCCTATGGCCGAGCTGGTGAAGCTCCGCACCTTCGCAGGGCTGACGGGCAAACAGGCAGCCAATCTGTTGGGCATATCCGAGTCCAAGGCATGTGAGGACCTGGCATACGCCCGGGCCTGGCTGGCCCTGGAGATGAGCAAGGGCGCACCAGGCCCCAGGGGATGACTCCTACACATCCGGAGGGTCCCGGCTCCAATGGTCCTTCGAGAAGGCACATGTTCAGCGCCGCTCATGACCTTTCCTGAGGCCCCCCTTCATTTTCTCCGAATTTCCCGCATCCGGATCTCGCATTGTCCTATGGAGGCCAAGGTATGTCGGACCCGTGCAAAGACGAAGAGGCCATCTTCAAGGCGGCTGTGAGGCTAAGGACCCCCGCGGAGAGGGACGCCTACATCGAGCGGGCCTGCGCCAATGACCCTGGACTGCTTGCCAGGTTGACCTCCTTGCTCAAGGCCCACAGTGTCGGACACGTGTTGCTGGATACCCTCATGCCGGACCATGGCGCAGCGGAGGATGGTTCTGCCCTATCTGAGGGACCGGGCACGGTCATCGGCAGGTACAAGCTCCTCGAGCGGATCGGCGAGGGGGGCATGGCCGTGGTGTACATGGCGGAGCAACAGGAGCCCATACGCCGCAAGGTCGCCCTCAAGATCATCAAGCTGGGCATGGACACCAGGCAGGTCATCGCCCGGTTCGAGGCGGAGCGCCAGGCCCTGGCCCTGATGGACCACCCCAACATCGCCAAGGTCCTGGACGCAGGGGCCACAGACACAGGCAGACCCTTCTTCGTCATGGAGCTGGTCCAGGGCGTTTCGATTACCGACTACTGTGATAAGAACAGCTTAAGCACCACGGACCGGCTGGACCTGTTCATCCAGGTCTGCCAGGCAGTCCAGCACGCCCACCAGAAGGGGATCATCCATCGGGATATCAAGCCCTCCAATGTGATGGTCACGCACCGGGACGGCAGACCTGTGCCCAAGGTCATCGACTTCGGGATCGCCAAGGCCACGAACCAGAGGCTGACTGAAAAGACCCTGTTCACCCGCTACGCCCACATCATCGGCACACCTGCGTACATGAGCCCCGAGCAGGCGGAGCTGAGCGACCTGGACATAGACACCCGCACGGACGTCTACTCCCTTGGGGTCCTGCTCTACGAACTGCTGACCGGCACCACGCCTTTCAGCGAGGAGGAGCTTCGCAAGGCCGGGTACACAGAGATGCAGCGTGTGATCCGGGAGCAGGAGCCTGCCAAGCCATCTACCATGCTCAGCACCTTGGGCGACACGTTGACCGACGTGGCCAAGCATCGCAGCTCTACACCCGACCTGCTCAGAAGGGCCGTTCGGGGAGATCTGGACTGGATCGTGATGAAGTCCTTGGAGAAGGACCGTTCCAGGCGGTACGAGACCGCAGACGGCCTGGCCTCGGAGGTCCGGAGGCACCTGGAGCACAGGCCGGTCCTGGCGCACGCCCCCAGTGCGGGGTATCAGGTGCACAGATTCCTTAGAAGAAACAGGGCACAGGCCATTGCCGTCTTGGCATCCACGGTGGTGATCGGTGTCATCCTGCTCCTCTTGATCCGGAATCGGCACCAGGTCCGGCTTGCCGAGGCCGAGGGCGCCAGGCAGGTCAACAGGTTATCCGAAGCCCGCACGCTCATTGCCAAGGGCGACTACATCTCAGCCCGCAGCATCCTCAGGCCGATTCTTGAGAGCAAGCAGGTGGGATTAGAGGCCAGGACCCTCTTTACCGACATCCTTGACCATGATGATGGGCCTGATGAGGCTGAAGGAGGGATCGAGGCCATCATGGAGAGGCACTACTGGGAGAGGGTGCGGCACTACACGGGACGGATCCAGGCGGATCCTTCGGACCCGAACAACTACTTGAGGCGTGCACAGCAGCACCGTTATCTGAACGACGAGAGCAAGGTCTATGCCGACATGTGTAGATACACAGCGTTCCTCGGCCAGGGTTCGTTTCCCCTGATATGGTTCGGGACACCGAAGAGGTTCAGGCCCGTCGTGAGTAGCCCATCTCGCTTTCAGTTCGTCTTGACTGCAGCAAGACGTGAAAATGGGATTGTCGTCATTTCCTTTGCCTTTGGGCAGAAAGGTAGGTCTGGCATGAAGGCGATAGAGATTCCCCTATTGTTAACGTCCCTGTTGGGGACGTGTTTCTTAGGAGGGATAGACACACCGAAGGTCCTCGCGGACTTCACGTTTGGGACACTCACGAAGGTCGAAGGGATCACAAACAGCGAGGACGTGATCGGCTGTTTCTCCCCAGACGGTTTGGAGTTGTACCTCTGCTCAAGTCGGCCCGGCGGGTCCGGCAACATAGATCTATGGGTTTCCAGGCGTGTGGCGACAGACCAGGAATGGGGTGCCCCGGAGAATCTGGGCCCTGCGGTCAACTGCGCCAAGGTAGACTATGCCCCATCCCTCTCCCAAGATGGACTCACGCTCTGTTTCAACTCGAATCGTCCGGGAGGCAATGGAGCCATGGACCTATGGACGACGACACGGGCGACCAGAACAGGCCCCTGGGGCACACCGGTGAATCTGGGGACCAACGTCAACAGCACCGCGGATGACGGTGGTCCTACAATCAGTCCCGACGGCCTGGAGCTGTACTTCTGCTCCTGGCGGTCCGGAGGGTATGGCAGTAGCGACCTCTACGTCACGAGGCGGGCAACGACGAGCAGCCCTTGGGAACCGGCCACAAACCTTGGGGCATTGATCAACGGTCCCGGCAGTGAGGCCGGTCAGAGCCTCTCTCCTGACGGCTTGTTGCTGGTCTTTGGAGGACAACAGGGTAACCCCGTCAGGCCGGGAGGATATGGAAACTCAGATCTCTGGGTGACGAGAAGAACCGGTCTGAACGCTCCATGGTCTATTCCCTTGAATCTGGGCCCTGTCATCAATAGTGCGTCTCATGAACTGGCCCCACTGATCTCACCGGATGGCTCCACCTTCTTCTTCAACTCCACCCGGCCAGATGTATCTACAACGGGCAATGGAGATTCCTACCAGGCCCTTATCCTACCGGTTACGGACTTCAACGGCGACGGCAACGTGGATGGGACCGAAGTCATGGCGATCGTGGCACACTTGGGCCTGGATGATCCTGTTTGCGATATCGGTCCGACGGCGTTCGGCGACGGTGTCGTAGATCTCAACGACCTGATCGTGCTCGCGGGTTACATCGGGACCGAAGAGATCGATCCGACCTTGCAGGCCCATTGGGCCTTGGACGAGGGCGTGGGCAGTGCGGCCGTGGACTACGTCGGCGGACACGACGCGATGATCGTGGGAGACGCGGTCTGGCAGCCCGATGGCATGGTGGACGGGGCCCTGGCATTCGACGGGACGCATAACTTCATGCGTACGCTCTTACCCGTCCTGGACCCGGCCAAGGGGCCTTTCAGTGCCATTGCCTGGGTCAAGGGCGGGGCAGCCGACCGGGTGATCGTCTCGCAGTACGGGGGGGCGGACTGGCTCTATCTCGATCAGTACGGCATGTTGGCCACGGACCTGAGGTCATCGGGGGGCGGGCAGGCCCTGAGATCGGACGCCTTTGTCCTCGACGACCAGTGGCACCGTGTGGCCCTGGTCTATGACGGCACGAGTCGGGCCTTGTACCTGGACGGGGAGGAGGTGGAGCAGGATCCGCAGCCCAACCTGGCAGCCTCGAGCGGGAACCTGCAGATCGGGGCAGGCAAGGATCATGCGACAGCGACTTTGTGGTCGGGCCTGGTCGACGACGTCCGGATCTACAACCGGGCTGTGAGGCCGTAACACCGTCCCACTGTCCGACCGTCCGACTGTCGGGTGGATACACAGGGCCGGCGCCCAAGGGAGTCGCCGGCCCTTCCCATGTGATCTGCTGCCCGATCTACTTGGTGGCGATGCAGTAGAGCGACTTGTTGCCCTTGATGTAGAGCTCGTCCCCCACGATGGCCGGCGTGGCGTCAATGCCGTCTCCGAGTTTGTTGGTGGCCAGGATCTCGAAGGTGTCGGCGTTCTTGACGACCACGGTCGTGCCGTTGCGGCCGGCCACGTACACCCGGTCCCCGACCCCGACAAACGAGGCGTAGATCGAGTCGATGCCGGTCAGGGCCTGCTTGGAGTACAGGGCCTGGCCCGTCTTGGCGTCTGTGCAGGAGATCAGGCCCCTGTTGCCGCCGTCGCCGCAGAAGAAGAGGCGATCGCCCATCAGGACCGGCGAGGGCACGTAGGGCGTCCCGTCCTTCATCTGCCAGAGGATGGCGTCGGTCCCGGTCAGGTCACCCGTTCGATCCAGCCGGACCGCCTGGAGCGAGCTGCCGCGGAAGCCGCTGATCAGAAGGACCCTGTCCGAGGCGACAATGGGGGTGGGGATGACGTTCTCGGTCTGGCCCGTGCATTCCCAGAGGATATCCCCTGTCTTGGCGTCGTAACTGCGGGTCTTGGCGGTGGCGTTGGTGATGATCTGGATCTTGCCTCCCACCTCCGCGGCAACCGGCGTGGCCCAGGAGGTCTTCTCGTCCCGGTCCTTGCTCCAGAGGACCTGACCGGTCTCCTTGTTGAAGGCGAAGATGACCGACTGGCCCTCGTGATCGCAGACCACGAACAGGGCGTCCCCGGCCAGGCAGGGCGAGCTGCCCTCACCGAAGGCCATGCGGGTCTTCATGGGGACCAGGGGGTGGCTCCACCTGAGGTTCCCCTCCACGTCATAGCAGTACAGTCCCCTGGATCCGAAACTGGCCCACACGAGACGGCCGTCCGTGACCGGGGAGTACGAGGCGAAGCTGCCGGTCTGATGGGACCCCTCGTGAGGGACCGCCTCCTTGGCCGTCTTCTGCCACAGGACCTTGCCCGTGACCCGATCCATGCATACCACGTCGAACTTGTAGACCGTCTTGGGCGCCGAACCCCCGGGACCGCCTCGTCCGCCGCGTGCGCCGGGCCCAGGTTGCGCGGGCTGGGCGGGCGCGGCCTCGGACGTGCCGGCCTGGCCTGTGTCGATTGCGGTCAGGAAGAAGATCCGATTGTCCCAGATGACAGGAGACGAGAGACCCCTGCCCGGCACGGGCACCTTCCACTTGATGTTCTCCGTCTCGCTCCAGGTGACGGGCGGGTTGCCTTGGACTGCAGTCCCATTGGCCAGCGGGCCTCGCCAGGCCGGCCAGAAACCCTGGCCCGATGCGGCCACAGCGGATGCGGTCAAGAGGAACAAGACCATGACTGAGCAAACTCTGCACTGCTTCATGAGGACTTCCTTTCTGTGGATACCCTGATCCAGATCCTTGAGGTGGCCCCCACCTCCGAGCTGCGGACCCATTGTGGCCGACCACCATAATGGGGAGTCCGTCCGGTGTCAAACGGATTGGGTCTGTTGGGTGAAGACCTGGGTCTGCAAGGTCCTGAAAAAAATCTCTCTGGACCCGTGATTTCTGTTGACAGACCCATCGGGCCCTATGAGAGTACGACTTGAGGCCGGCTCACGGAGGGCCGGCCCGATGATGGTTTGGCATGGAGGTACCAAGGAATGGCCAAGAAAGCTGCGAAGAAGGCGACAAAGAAGAAGGTCAGCAAGAAGAAGAAGTAAGACACACGCATGGGTTGACTGCGAAGAAGGCCATCCTCAAGAGGGTGGCCTTCTTCGCTTTGGGATAGGCTCTCACCACAGTTCGGTCTGGGCCGCAGCGTCTGCGGGCCTCTTGTGGCTGGCCTTGCGTGTCTCGGTGATGTCGATCTCGGACCTTCGGCACGCGGATCTTGGGCACCGGCCCGTCCAGCAGTACAGGCAGAGTTTCTCCTTGGGCAGCCCGATGGCGTCGACCATGTCCTCCACGGTCTGGTACCTCAATGTGGTCGCGCCGAGATCCTTGGCGATCCAGTCCACCATGCGCCGGTACTTGTCCGAGGTGCAGTCCATGTACTCGGACACATCCACCACGTCGTGGCCCTCCAGGCTGTGGATGGCCTTGCGCGCGACGAGTTCGTGGACGGACCGCACGGACAGGTTGAATCGACAGGGGAACAGAAGGGGAGGCGAGGCGGGGCGGATGTGGACGGCCTTGGCCCCGCCGTCCCAGAGCCTCTTGATGGTGAAGTTCTTCAGTTGGGTCCCCCGCACAATGGAATCCTCGCACACCACGATGCTGTTGCCCTCGATGACCTCGCGGATCGGGATGAGCTTCATCCGGGCGACCTGGTCGCGGGTCTGCTGGACGGGGGGGGTGTAGCTCCGTCCGTACCCGGGCGTGTACTTGACCAGGGGCCGCCTGAAGGGCTTGCCCGATTCCATGGCATATCCCAGGCCGTGGGCCAGTCCGGAATCGGGGATGCCGGACACGACGTCGACCTCGATGTCCTTGTCCCGCTGGGCGAGCTTGCGGCCGCACCGCTCCCGCACGATCTCGACGTTGATGCCCTCGTAGCTCGACGCCGGGAAGCCGGTGTAGATCCAGAGGAAGGCGCAGGTCTGCCTGACCCTCGGGTTGCCCGGCCTCCGCTGGGTGATTCCGTCTTCGTTGATCAGGAGGATCTCGCCGGGGTCCACGAACTTGACCAGTTTGAATCCGTTGTTGGGAAACGCGCAGGTCTCGCTCGTGACGGCCCAGGCGTCTTCGCTTCGCCCGATGGCCAGGGGGGTGTACCCGAGCCGGTCGCGGGCCACGTAGACGCCTGCCCTGTTCAGGAGGACCAGGGAACACGACCCCTCGATCAGGTCGAACATCCTCTCTATGCCGTCCACCAGGCCGTTGCCCTGGCTGATCAGCTTCGCGATGAGCTCCGCGGTGTTGACCCCTCTACGGCTGACCTCGCTGAACGACGTGCCTTTGGCCATGAGCTTGGCGGCCAGCTCCTCGGCGTTCTCCACAAACCCGGTCATGGCCAGGCAGTAGGGGCCGAACCGGGAGTTCAGGTAGATGGGCTGCTCGTCCATCGCGCTGACCACGCCGATGCCGCGGTTGCCCTCCATGCGGGGGTAGTCGCCGTAGAACTTGGACTTGAACTGGCTGTGGCGGAGGTCGCGTATCTGTCGGGTGAATTCGGATCCCAGCACGGCCATGCCACCGTACTCGGTTCCCAGGTGGGAATGGTAGTCCGTGCCGTGAAACAGGATCTCCGAACAGTTGCCCTTCGACACGACCCCGAAGATACCGCCCATAGGATCCCTTCCTTACAGCGCGTCCGAAGAACCCCGGCTTGCAGGCCGTCCAATCCGTGCCCAACAGGGTAGCGGCATCCGGGGGGAAATGCAATTCCTTTGGTGCAGCCCGGGTCTTCCCCTCGGGGTCCGGATCTGGTATACTGAAGGCCAAAGGACGCCTTTGGGAGGTCGATTATGCACGGTCGGGTCAGGCGGGCAGGGCGTACGGGGCGGGCATTCACACTCATCGAGCTCCTGGTCGTGATTGCGATCATCGCCCTCTTGTTGTCCATCCTCACCCCCTCCCTGCGCAAGGCCCGGGAGGCGGCCAGGGAGACCGTGTGCAAGTCGAACCTCCGAAACCTGGGCCTGGCCATGGTCCTGTACGCCCAGGACAACAACTACCTCCTGGCCAACGCGGATACGACCAACGGCTTCTTCTGGTACGACACGGCCCGGAAGCTTCGCAAGACCTCCGACCGGGACGCCTACTGGGGGGTGGCCTACGCGGCCTATCTGAAGAACCCCGAGATCTGCGGGTGTCCTAGCTTCCGGAGCGTGGCGGAGCTGATCTATGCGGTCGATCCCAAGCTCGTGCGCCAGGCGGCCTACTGTCTCAATGTCTATCTGCCGAAGAAGAGGATCACGGCCCTGCGGGACCCTGCCCATCTGATCGTGTCCCACGACCACGTGGAGCCCAAGGTCGAACAGGGCAGCCTGGACATGTTCTACAATGACGGTCCGGGCACAAAGAACCTCCAGATGTATCGGGGCACAGGACGCCGGGCCGAGTACTACTTCGGGATCTTCCGGCACAACGCCAAGTCCGGCGACCCCCAGCGGACCAATGGCAGGGCCAACATCCTGTGGCTGGACACCCACGTCAGCGGGCTACAGGAGACCTTCGGGGACGATGTGCCCGCCAAGTGGTACACAGGCACGCAGAAGTAACCCGGGGTCCTGGCCCCTCAATCCAGCCCCAGGCTGTTGACGAGGTCCTCCACGGACCCGTCGGTCTGTCGCCACTGCTGGAACACCTGCCACATCTGGAGCATGGTCTCTTGTCTGGCCTGGGGGGACATGGCCTCGAACCTCTCTCGCAGGCCATTGAACCGGGCCATCTGGGCCTGTCTCTCCTCCTCAGGCATGGCCTGGAACCGCTGGACCAGGTCCATGAAGCCCTCCCTCAGCCTGGCCTGTTCCTCCTGCGTGAGGTTCAGGCCCCACGGAGCGAATCTCTGTCCCATGCGGGGCTCCACGGGCGCGGGCGGTTCCGGCTCTGGCAGGGGGACCTCCTCCAGCCCGGTCGCCGGCTCGGAGACCTGCTCCTCCTGGACCGGCGCATAGACGGCTGGAGGGGGCTCCGGCGAACCCGGTCCTGGATGCGGTTTGTCTTGAGGGACAGGCTCCTCCACGACCTGCGCCACAGCCTCGGGCCGGGTCCGGGCAAGACGGACCTGCCGGATGGCGTACCCTGCGGCGAACGCGGCACAGAGTATGGCAAGGGCGACGCCTGCGGCCACGGCGAGGCTGGCCTTCTGTGTGCGGCCCCGTTCCGGACGTGCAGAATCGGGCGCACGCGTGCGTGTGTCTTCCATGGACGAACCTCGTGACTTGGGTCCACCGATCCATCCATCCTATGCGCATGCCCTGCAGAAGGCAAGCCTTCTTCGCTCCATGCGCGGTCTTGACACGTCCTAGGGCTCGGGGGATCATAGACCGGTCAGTCGGGCGCCCCGTGGGCGGCACCATGCGCCGCCCTCTCTGTGGGCAGGCCCGTGGACCGCATCGGAGAGCCGGACCTGGCAAAGGAGACGAGGCCATGGATCGAAGGACCTTCCTGTTGAGCGCAGCCGCCACGGCCGCTGCATCGGCTGCCGTCCGTCGCGCAGGTGCCCAGACGCCTGCCGCATCGCCGGGGAAGTTCAAGCTCAAGTATGCCCCCGACCTGGGGGCCTTCAAGGCCCATGCGGGGAACGATCCCATTGCGGCGATCGGGTTCGCCGCGGACCAGGGCCTCACGGCCATGTTCGACAACGGCCTGGGGGGCAGACCCAACCAGGACCAGGAGCGGATCGGTGCGGAGATGGCCAGGCTGGGCATGACTTTGGGGCCGTTCGTGATGTTCGCGGACTGGAAGGAGCCGACCCTGGTCACGGGCAAGAAGGACGTGCGGGACATGATCGTGCAGAAGACCCGCGATGCCGTGGAGGTGTCCAAACGCTCCGGGTGCAAGTGGGCCCTGCTCGTACCCGGGCTCTGCACCCAGCGCCTGGAATGGGACTACCAGACGGCGAACGTGGTGGACATGCTCCGGGCCTGCGCCGAGGTGGCAGAGCCCTCCGGTCTGGTCATCGTGCTCGAGCCCCTGAATTGGTGGGCCAACCACCCGGGCCTGTTCCTCCAGAAGATCTCCCAGGCCTATCAGATCTGCAAGGCCGTGGGCAGTCCCTCGGTCAAGATCGTCAACGACCTGTACCATCAGCAGGTCACCGAGGGCAACCTGATCCCGAACATCGACAAGGCCTGGGACCAGATCGGCGCCTTCCACGTCGGGGACCATCCCGGCAGACAGGAGCCGGGTACGGGCGAGATCAACTACAGGAACGTCTTCCGGCACATCCACGGCAAGGGGTACACGGGCGTGCTGTGCATGGAGCACGGCAACAGCAAGGGAGGCGGCAAGGAGGCGGAGAGGTCGCTGATCGCCGCGTATCGGGCCGCAGACGACTTCTAGCGGATCGTATTCGAATCCTCCAACAGACCCACAGGAAAGGGGCACACCATGCAGACGCGTCGTGACTTTCTCAAGACCTCCGGCCAGGCGGCCTTGTCCGTGGCCGCCCTCGGCACCGCAGCCGGCCGGGCCTTCGCAGCCGGGTCGGACACCCTTCGGGTGGGTGTCATCGGATGCGGCGGACGAGGCACCGGCGCGATCAAGGACTGCCTCGAGTCCTCCCGGGGCATCCAGGTCGTGGCCCTGGCCGACCCCTTCCGGGCCCGCATGGAGAATGCGGTCGGCGAGATGAGGAAGTGGTGCCAGGACAAGCAGAGGCCGGTCGAGCAGGTCGTCCGGGTCACGCCCGAGACGATGTTCGCGGGATACGACGGATACCGCAGGCTCCTGGCCATGGACGATGTGGACATGATCGTCACGGCGGCCCCGCCCGCGTTCAGGCCGGTCCACTTCGAGGCGGCGATCAAGGCGGGCAAGCACGTGTTCATGGAGAAGCCCGTGGCCGTGGACCCTCCCGGGGCCCGCAAGGTGATGGAGGTCGGGGAGCTGGCCAGGCAGAAGGGCCTGGCCGTGGTGGCCGGCACGCAGCGCCGGTACCAGAAGGCCTATCGGGAGAATGCCTACGCGGTCGGCCACGGGGCCGTCGGCCGGCTCCTCGCAGGCCGGATCTGGTGGTGCGGCGGGGCCTTGTGGAAGCACGACCGTGAGGCCGGCGAGAACGACGCGGACTACATGGTCCGCAACTGGGTCAGCTTCACGGAGATGTCCGGGGACCACATCGTCGAGCAGCCCGTCCACAACCTCGACGTGGCCAACTGGTTCCTCGGCCGGGTGCCGCGCGTGGCCTTTGGCCTCGGG
>JAGOQT010000287.1 GCA_018007255.1 Phycisphaerae bacterium
CACCAAACCTGTTGACCTGCGACTGCTGCGGGCCGGAGGGGTCCTGGGTGGGCGGATCGGCCATGCGGATCGTGCGGGTCGGACCGCGGTCCTCCAGCGTACCGAGGCGTGGAGAACCGGGCTCGCTGCGCTGGACCTGCCCAGACGGACCCCGGCCTGCTGGCCCCCGATCTCCGGGCACAGCCAGGGGATCTTCCAGGACCGCACGAATCAGGTCCACCCAGAACGGACCTGCGCTCGCTGCAGACTCGTCCCCGAGCAGGGCCGGATCCAGGCCCAGGACCCCCACCCTGCCGAAACCGGACTGCACCACCGCGAACACACACTCGTTCGCGTCCGTGACACGGCAGCTGTCGTGCCCAACCCTCGCACGGTGGATCAGGGGCGAGCACAGGACCGACACGGGTCCGCGTCCGGCCACGCCCCACCGCTCCAGCAGGGACCCAGGCAGCTCGACCTGCCTGGTGGGCTGCACCTCCAGGCCCAACTGGTTCTGGAGGGGCTGCGCAAGCCCGAACGCACCCACGACCACCAGGGCCTTGCCGCCCCCTGCGATCCACTCGGTGACGGCCTGGATCTGGTCCGGCCTCCACAGGGCCCAGTCCGGGTCGTACAACACGAGCAGATCCAGGCACACGAACCCGGTCCAGTCCCAGGGGACCATGTTGGGCAACTTGTCGCCCACGACCACCTCTCCGGGCGGGGCATCGACGGCCTCTTCAGACACGCAGGCCGTCTCCTGGGGCAGTCTGAGCAGGCCGAACCCCCGCTTGCCCACCAGGCCGATCAGGAGATCGGACCGGCCGACGGCCGTGACCGGACGGGTCGCAGTGGAGAAGTCCCACAGGTCGATCTGGGTCCTCCATTGGGATCTGCCCCTGTCATCCACCAGGTCGACTGCGAACGCACCTGCCCCGTACGCCATCTTGACCACCAGGGGAAGGTACGCGGCCCGGTCCGGGGTCACCACGAACCGGTGGCGGACGTGCAGGGTGTTCTGCTCGTCCTGCTGTACGGCGACCTCCACCGCGCCGCCAAAGGGTTCCTTGAGGACTGTAGCAATGGAGACCTCCACAGGCATCCACTCTGTGGGCCGGTAGTACCCGCCCCAGCCGAAGAAGCAGTCCACGCTGAACGGATCCTCGGCTGCCCCGCAGGCAGGACCTGCGGTCAGCAGGACGCACGCCAGAGAGAGAGTCGCGGAGAGACCTGCGCCCCCTCCCCTGCGGGTGCCCCGTGCCCGAACGCCGCACATGGAACGCAGCACGCGTATCGTCGTCATATCCTCACGCGGGCATTGTAGACCCACCACTCCACCACGACAAGCGCCAGGGCGGCCAGGACCAGCCACGGCCACAAGGGGACGTTCGCCCTCTGCACGGCCTCGTCCTGGGCGGCCACGGCCTTGCCGGCCAGCTCGATCTGCCTGCTCGGCTCGATCCGGCCTTCCTCTGCATCGAGCAGGTTGACTGCGTAGAACCGCGGGGGCCGGCCGGGCGACTCCACCGTATAGACCCCTGCGCGATCCGTACCCGGGAAGCGAATCGTGCGCCCCGGCTCCGGCCTTACCTCCACCTGCACCGAGTCCGGGCGGGTGACCGTGAAGACCGCCTCGCCCGGGACGTCCTCGATCCAGATCGGCTCGCCTACGGCCAACTCGCGGAGTGGCTCGGTGCCGGCCTGATCGCACAGGAAGCCCAGTGCATTGTGGCAGAACAGGACGAAGCCGGGCTCGAACGGCCAGTTGCTCTGCAGGACGTCGAAGCCCACCAGCAGACACGTGGTGCCGTGCCGGCGCACCAGGGCCAGAGCCGGCGACTCACTGAACTCCGCGAGCACCTCAGCGTCCCTGGGCAGGTCCAGGCGGCGGGCCCTTGCCGCGAAGAGACTGGCCATGTTCACATACTGGAGCACGGGGTGCTGGGACCGCCAGTCGACAATGACCTGGTCCTCCAACTCCCGCGGTGAGTCCACATCCAGGCCGGCCGGAGGCAGCCCGAACACGAGGACCGGGCCCTTGGGCAGAAACGCGGGCACGTGACGGTCGAGCACGACCACGTCGTAGCGCTGCCGGACTGAGAACGCGGCTGGGCCCAGGGCGTCGAACCCTGCGGGTGTACAGGGATCCAGCACGGCAATCGGGCAGGCCCTCAGCGCGGACTCCAACACGGGATTGCCCTGTGTCACGAGGAGCACGGACACACGCCTGGGCGGGTCGAGGACCGCCCAGGCCGCATCGTCACACGAGAGCGGATCCCGGCCCAATGCCCGGACCTCGATCACGCCCGCCTCCCAGTGGGACAGGGAGAAGGTCACGTTCGTCTGGCCGGGCAGGAATCGCGAGGGGTCCGGCCCCCCGGAGGCCGGACGGGGAGCGCCCGGGTCGTCTCCTTGCGCCCGACTGCCCGGGATGGCCACGGATCGAACCGCGTGGACGTTGCCGCCGACCGCCAACTGCACGTCCCGCGTGACCGGATCGGCGCCGTAGTTGGCCAGTGAGGCGAAGACCTCCACCTCCTGGGGCCGCTCCGTGGACCTCCTTGCGTCCATGGCCGTGATCCCCACGTTGTCCCGGGATTCGCCGATCGCATGGTAGACGAAGTCGTGCGCCCCGACGACGCCGTCCAGATCGCCGATCCGCCCGTCGCTGAACAGCACCAGCCTCGCGGGCCGCTCCGCTGAGAGGGCCTCGCCCTCCACGCCTGGCGAGTGCGCGAAGGCCCTGGCCACGGTGACCGCATCGGCGAGTCGCGAGACCCCGTCGCCCGGCTCGATCGCGTCGATGCGGGCCAGGAGCCGGCGCCGGTCCGACGTGAAGCTGCACACGACCTGCGCACGCCGGTCGAAGGCAATCACCATGGCGTGGTCGGCCTGGTCCCGCATCGAGAGCGAGGACCCGCCCCGCATGGACCGCACCAGGGCCTTGGCCTGTCTCTTGGCCGAGTCGAGCCGGGTCGGTTCCCCGTCGGTCGCGTTCATGCTGGCGGACCGGTCGATCAGCAGCACGGTCCGCTGCCCAGGTCCGCGCCGCAGCGCAAGCACGGGCCCTGCCAGGGCCAGTAGCACGGCAGCGAGCGCAAGGGCCTGGAGCAGGAGAAGCAGGTTCCGCCGCAGCCTCTGGAAGGGCGCACTGACCTGCAGGTCCTGCACGGCCCGCCTCCAGAGCAGCGTGCTCGAGACCGAGACCTCCCGGCGCCTGAGTTTCAGGAAGTAGAGGAGGACCAGCAGCGGCAGGGAGACCGCAGCGGCATAGAGCCCGGCGAGAGGGGTCAGCCATTCCATGGTGCGCCTATCGCAGCAACCGTGTCCGCCTCAGGACATTGAGGACCAGCGACTCGACGGAGTCCGCGGAGCCTGTTCGCACATAGACCGCGCCCCGGCCCGTGCAGAAGCCCTGGATCCGGTCGCAGTAGGCCGCCAGGGCACGCTGGTAGTGCCGCACGAGGGCGGAGCTCACCGTGACCTCGGCGACATCCGCATCCTCGATGTCCACCAGCCTCAGGTCTCCCGTCAGGTCCGGCGCAGTCTCCTGCGGCGACAGGACCTGGATCACGTACAGGTCGTGCCGGGCGTCCATCAGCCTGCGAAGCCCGCCCTCATAGCCCCGCTTGAACAAGAAGTCCGAGATGACGATCGTCACGCCCGACCCGGTCCGGGATGCGGCCACGTCGCTGCAGGCCCTGTCGAAATCCGAGAGGCCCCCGCACTCGGCGGCCAGGAGCAGATCGGCCACCTGAGCCAGGGGACCCCGCCCCCGCAGGTTCGCCACCTGGGCCCGCAGGCCGTTGTCGAACAGACCGATCGTGAGCCGGTTGTTGTTCACGAGGCTGACGTAGCCCAGGGCGGCCGTGAGCCTCTTGGCGAAGACGCCCTTGCCCGGCTGCCCCGTGCCCATGGAGGCACTGGTGTCCGCAAGGATGGTCACGGTCAGGTCCTGCTCCTCCAGGAACAGCTTCAAGAAGAGCTGCTCAAGCCGGCCGTACACGTTCCAGTCCACGAAGCGGAGGTCGTCCCCGACCCCATACGGGCGGTGGTCGGCAAACTCGGCGCTGCTGCCGCGGCGCTTGGACCGACGCTCCCCCTGCAGCTTGCCCTGCACGATCTTCCTGCTGAGCAGATCGAGCGAGTCCAGCCTGGCCATGAAGGCCGGGTCGAGCAGTTCGCTCAACCTTCTTGCGGTGGGTCTCGTGGGGCTCATCGCGGGTTCGCCCGTCTTGGGAAGCGGTCCACCCTATCGCCTCTCGCTCAATGCGCCCGGCCTGGCCTGCAGTGTCCGGGGGGTGTTCTGGAGCACGTCGTTCAGGATGTCATCGGGCTGGATGCCCTCGGCCTGGCCCTCGAAGTTCAGCAGCAGCCGGTGGCGCAGGGCGGGCAACACGGATCGCGACAGGTCCTCAAAGCCCACGTGGTACCGCCGGTCGAGCAGGGCCCTGACCTTGGCCGCCAGCACCAGGGCCTGCACCCCGCGGGGCGACGAGCCGAACCGGACGAACTGGTTCGTCTTGCCCGTCGCAAACTCGCCCTGGGGGTGCGTGGCGAGGACCAGCCGGATCCCGTAGTCCTGCACGTGTTCGGCGACGACGACCCTGCGGACCAGCTTCTGGGCCCACAGGATCTTGTCCCCATGGGCCACCGCCTCGGCCTGCGGCTCCTCACCTGTCGTGGTGCGGTCTAGGATGGCCTTGAGCTGCTCGCGGCTGCTGGTCCTCACGACCAGCTTGAAGAGGAACCGGTCGAGCTGGGCCTCGGGGAGGGGATAGGTCCCTTCCTGCTCGATCGGGTTCTGGGTCGCCAGGACCATGAACGGCTCGGGCAGGCGGCGGACCTGCCCGCCGCTGGTGACCGAGTGCTCCTGCATGGCCTCCAGCATGGCCGACTGGGTCTTGGGCGTAGCGCGGTTGATCTCGTCCGCCAGGATGATCTGCCCGAAGATGGGCCCCTTCTGGAACTGGAACTGGCGCCTGCCCGTGGCCTGGTCCTCCATCACGATGTGGGTCCCGACGATGTCGGCGGGCATCAAGTCGGGCGTGAACTGGATCCGCCTGAACTCCAGTGCCAAGGCGGCCCCGAGCGTGCGGACGAGCAGCGTCTTGCCCAGTCCGGGCACGCCCTCCAGCAGGACGTGGCCTCCGCTGAACAGGCTGATCAGCACGTCCTCCACCACATCGTCATGGCCAACGATCACCTTGCGGACCTGGCCGCGAATCGCCTCGAACATCTCGCGGAAGTCCGTACACTGCTGTTCCACGCTGGTCTGGTCCATGGG
>JAGOQT010000015.1 GCA_018007255.1 Phycisphaerae bacterium
AGCCTCCCAGAACACATCCACCTCAAAGCCGCCCCTCGCCCGAAGCCCCCTGATCTGGCCCGTGCGCCAGGCCTGGGGCAGGGCAGGCAGCAGCTCGATCTCGCGGGTGTGGCTCTGGACGAGCATCTCGGCGATCGCAGCCGTGCCTCCGAAGTTGCCGTCGATCTGAAAGGGTGGGTGGGCGTCGAAGAGATTGGGATAGGTCCGGTCCGGGTGCAGGAGGAGCTTCAGGATCGCGTAGGTATGCTCCGCGTCCTGGAGCCTGGCCCAGAGGTTGAGTCGCCAGGCGATAGCCCAGCCTGTGGCCCTGTCGCCGCGGATCTCCAGGGACTTGCGGGCTGCGGCAGCCAGGTCCGGTGTGGCGCGGGGCGTGATCTGGGCACTGGGGTACAGACCATACAGGTGCGAGACGTGGCGGTGGTGGAGGTCCGGGGCCTGCATGTCCCAGTCCTCCAGCCACTCCTGGAGTTGGCCGCCTGCGCCGACCTGGTCGGGTGCAAGCCGTGCCCGTGTGGCAGCGAGTTGCCTGCGGAGGTCCGGATCCACGCCGAGGATCCCGGCGGCCTGGATGCACACGCCGAACAGGTCCCGGAGGATCTGGCTGTCCATGGTCGGCCCTGCGCACACGCTGGTATCACCGAAGGGGTGCTTGTTCTCGGGCGACAAGGACGGGCAGGTCACCAGCCACTTGTGCGTGGGCTCCTCGACAAGGGTGTCCAGGAAGAACTCCGCAGCGCCCCTCATGGCCGGATAGGCCTCTGCCAGGAAGGCCTTGTCCTGACCGAACAGGTAGTGCTCCCACAGGTGCATGCACAACCATGCACCGCCCAGGGGCCACATCCCGTACTGGGCCCCGTCGATCGGGGCCGAGGCCCGCCACAGGTCTGTGTTGTGGTGGGCGACCCACCCCCTGGCCCCGTACTGGACCTGGGCCGTGCGGGCCCCGGTCTCGGTGAGCTCGGCGACCATCCGGATCAGGGGCTCCGCGCACTCGGCCAGGTTGGTCGTCTCCGCGGGCCAGTAGTTCATCTCTGTGTTGATGTTGATCGTGTACTTGCTGCCCCAGGGCGGGCTCATCTGGTCGTTCCAGAGGCCCTGGAGGTTGGCCGGCTGGGTGCCCGGGCGGGAGCAGGAGATCAGGAGGTACCTGCCGAACTGGAAGTACAGGGTAGCCAAGTGCGGGTCCTGTCCAGAGGCAAAGGCCTGGATCCGTTCGTCCGTGGGCTGGTTCATGGCTCCGCTTGTGCCCAGGTACAAGGACACCCGGCGGAACAGACGCCGGTGCTCCGCCACATGGTCGGCCAGCAAGGCACCGAAGGACTTCCGGCCCGCCCTGGAGATCGCCTGCCTGGCCGAGGCCTCAGGATCGCCCCTCACGTCCCGGAAACCCCTGAAGCTCGTGGCTGCTGCGATCAGCAAGGTGGCGGAGTCCGCCCCAGTGACCCGGATCGCATTGGAGTCCGCAACCGTGTTGCCCCCCTCGGCCTGGACCCGGACCCTTGCCTGGAACCGGAGGGCCCCTGCAATGCCCTGGGCCTCGCCGTTGACCCCTTGCAGGACCAGGGTGTCCTGCGCGTCGATCCGCACTGCGGCCCTCTGCGGCGTGCGCAGGCCTGCGACAAAGGAGACCTGGCCCGGCCGGTCAGCGGACAGGTGGACCACGATGACCTGGTCCACAGGGCTGGAGAAGACCTCGCGTGTGTGGCGCACACCCGCTGCCGTGTACGCGACCGTGGCCACGGCGGTGTCCAGGTTCAGGTCGCGGCGATAGTCCTGGACCGCATTCACGTCCGGGAAGGCCAGGAGCAGGTCGCCCACGGGCTGGTACTGCATCTGGCGCATGGGCCTGGCCAGCATGCGGTCTTGAATGACCTGGTGGGCCTCCTTGTATCGGCCGTTGAAGATCAGCCTGCGGGCCTCGGGCAGGGCCGCCAGGGCCTCGGGGTTGGCCGGATCATACGGCCCGCCTGCCCACAGCGTGTCCTCGTTGAGATGCAGACACTCCTGGACGATCCCCCCGTAGACCATGGCCCCAAGCCGGCCGTTGCCCACGGCCAGGGCCTCGGTCCAAACCCGGCCGGGCCGGCGGTACCACAGGCTCAGGGGCTCCTCCGGGGCCTTGGCCTGACCCATGAGCCGGCCGGAAAACGCGGGGATCGACGAGACGCCTGCCGATGCGGTGTCTGCATGTTGGGTCGGCACCAGCACCAGCCACAGACCGGCCACGACCACAAGACCCTGTGCCCTGATCGACAGCATGACGGACCTCGGTTGCGACCCTAGAGACAACCGGGGCCTGTGCCACGTGGACACAGGCCCCGATGAACCACACGTTCGCACAGACCGACCCGCCTGTCAATTGCCGCCGGCCCGAATCAGTCGGAGGTCGTCGAGATAGAGCTTGCCCGAGCCCCCCGCCTTCGGGGAGACCCTGTCCCCCACTCCGATCGTGATCTTCTTGACGTTGCCCAGGTCCACGCCTGCAGCCGTGAGCTGGCTGAGCGGGGCGTTCCACTGCTCCCAGGCCCCCGTGATCGCAGCCTTGGGATCGGGCCCGGGCAGGACCTTGACCTTGCCCCTGCTGTCCTCCACGACCAGGTACACCGGATCCAGGCTGTCGCCGCCTGCGGTCTGGGCCACGCCCAGGTCCGCAGACTGCCATGACCCGGTCACCGCGCCCGTGGTCGAGACCCCGGAGAACCTCGCGCCACAAACCACGCCCGTCACATGACTGGTCACCGCCAGGCCGATGTAGACACTCGTGCCCATCGGGATCGTCTGGGGATTCCCGCTCATCGGCGTCCAGGCCTGGCCGTCCGCCGAGTAGTAGGCCCGGAACTCGTTGCCCGTGCGCTCCACCTTGACCCAGACCGGCGCACGCGCGGCGAGTTGGCCGGCCGTGGCCGTACCGGAGTCGCTCGTGGCCTCCCCTCCCGCTGCCAGCCTCATCTGCATGCGCACGCCGTTCGCGCCGCCGTACACGCCGATGATGAAGGGAGAACCCGCATCCAGGGTCTCGCGGATCATGACCGCCGCCTTGGCCCAGGCATTGGTGTTGGCCAGGTTCTCGACCCTGGCCACGATGGCCCCGTCGCCGCTGAGCTGCTTGTACACGAACCGGCCCTCATCGGCCGTGCCGTAGATATCCGTACCCATGCCGTTCATCACGATCACGCCGGGAGAGACCTCCGCGAAGTCCCGGGTCAGGCCTTCATACCGGTAGTAGACCGCCAAAGAGTCCGCTCTGCCCAAGGTCCACGACTGGGCCGTATCCCACTCGCGGCTCGCCTCGGAGTAGAACGGCGGCAGGGTGTTGTCGTACCAGAACGGCATGGACTGGCTGCCCGAGCGGAAGATGGTCCGCTCTGCATAGGGCGCGGCGTCGTTGCCCACGATCGAGCCGGTCCCGTTTCCGCTGTAGTCGGCCACGCCGCAGTCCGGGTTCGCGCTGTTGCCTGCCCCGCCCTTCCAGGCGTAGTAGACTCGCTTGCACCCGTCGTCATAGGACTCGAAGTCCTCCACCACCCCGTACCCCAGGGTGCTGAAGCTCCAGACCTCGCTCATCCAGGACCGGATCGCGGCCGCGTCGTTGACCTCCGCGACCTTCCAGAAGTAGGTCTGGCCGTACCCGGGGTCCAGCGTGCTCAGGGCCAACTCCCGCCCGGTCAGGGTCTGGGCCAGGGCCACGGCGTTGGGGTCGGTCCCGAAGTAGACCTCATGGCGGACCGCCTCCCGGCCGGGCCGCCAGGTCAGCGTGGCATCCAGGGGCACGCCGGTGGCCGCGTTGGCGGGCTGCTGCTCTCGGGCAACGAGCGGGATATGGAAGAACCGCACCTCGCTGAGCCCCCGCTGGGCAAGGCCCATTGCGCTCCAGTTGCTCTGGATCGTCAGCCTGACGTACCGGGCCAGGACGCCCCCGAAGTCCACGGTGGTGTTGGGGGTGTAGCCGGCCGCCCCTGGTGCCTGGGCAAAGGTCGGGACCCCTGCCAGGGCCGTCCAGGTCTGGCCGTCCTGGGAGACCTCGATGGCCACGTCCTTGGCCCCGAAGCCCAGGACCAGCTCGATCCCCTGGTTCGAGTTCCACACCCACATCTGGTACAGCTTGACCACATCCGCAAACTCATACTGGATCCACACGGGCCCGAGGTCCGTGCCGCTGCTGAGCCACATGTCGTCCGTGTCGGTCGAGTGCCCGTCCGTGGCGTTGAGGCCGGAGCCATCGATCGTCTTGTCGGGCAGCATGGTGGCGTCGTTGTAGCTGGAGGCCGTGGCCTTGGTCGGCCTGACCAGATAGGCGTACGGCTCGGTCGCAAAGCTCCAGATCATGCCCCTGTAGATCGTGGACGTGGGCGGGGCGTTGACCTCGTCGACCCGCCAGTAGTAGGTCTGGCCAAAGGCGAGCGGGCCGACCGGATCATAGGTGGTCCCCGTCTGGCCCTGGCTGACCAGCACACCCTTGGGATTGGCCCGGTCCGCGGCGTTCACGTCCGCAAACGCGGTGCCCAGGTACACGTCGTGCGTGGCCGCATAGGTCCCGGGCGTCCAGGTCAGGGCTGTGTCGGACAGCACCTCTGCGGCACCGTCCACCGGGCTCGGGCCCGAGGCCGACGTGGGAACCCCACCCACCTGACCCTCGAGGAGCGCGGCCCCAATGCCACTGCTGTAGTCCAGTTCACGGATCATCGCGCTCTGCCCCTCTGGGGCGGACAGCAGCAGCACGATGGTCCCGTCTGTGTCCTGATTGATGAAGGCCGCCAGGCCCTCGCTGACCGGACTGGACTCCCTCACACCCTGGGCCGGGGTCCGGAAGCTCAGGAACGGCCCAGCCAGGTCGGCCATGTCCAGTTGGACCGGGGAGCTCAGGGCGGGAGTGGGGTTGTTCTGCACCCCGGGCGCGGTGTTCCATGTGAGGGCCTGGAAGTCGGCGACCGTGTGGTCCTGTGTCTCCACGACCCCGTACACGTCCACATTGCCCGCACTGTACCCGTACAGGCTGATGCTCACATCGGAGACCAGGCGTCCAGGCCCCCTGATCGAGGAGATGTCGAATTTGAGGTACCCAACCCTGCGCCTTGGGTCCGCAGTGTTGCGGACATGGATGGCCGAGGTGTTGTAGGCCGCGGTCGGACCATACTGCGAGTCGTTGCACACGTGTCCGTCGTCCACCACCGGAAGGCTGAACGGTTCGGCCTGGACTGCGAGACCCCAGCACAGCACACACACGGGTACGAGAACCATCCCCTTCTTGAACATGTTCCTTCTCCTTCCTGACTCAATGGGACCCACATGGACGACGTGTCTGGAAAACCGGCTGCATCACGACCTCCAACTCCGGTCCGGCGTGCGGTCCTGCCCGGACACCCCCCGGGCCAGACCTGCCCTGCTCCGACTGGTGCGCAGGAATCAAGCCCGCACAGCCGACTGTATCCAGTTGTATCAGATACGGGCCCGATAATCAACAGGGTTTCCAGGGCGATTGCCGCACCCTGGGGCAGCGGACTGGGGCGTCCCTGGGCTCGCGCAGGGCGAGGCCTCGGGGAGGCCCGCAGGCAGGGCAACAAAAAAACCTCTGCGCCCTCACGCAGAGGTTTCTTGGAAGGAAACTCTTACAGCCCCCCTTTTGGGTCAGAGTCCGTGCACTGCAGGAAGGTCGTCTCCTGCTTCGCCCCTCGGCAAAGCCCTGCTTGTCCCGCGCTTTCCTCGGATCACTGACCTCACACAAACTGTACAGGATGATCCGCCGGCCTCCAAATCCCGCACAGGGGTCTGCGGGGTTGAGCCCGCGTGCCTGAGGCGGTAGAATGCCTCTGTACTGCCTCCAACGACCCCGCGGCCGAAGGGACAAGGGCCTTTCCCGCAGTGTCACGAGGCCGGTCGGTCAATGAGGACTTCGCCGTGAGACCGTGGATGGGCTGGGGCGTCATCGTGTCCGTGCTGTGGGGGGGCAGTGCATGCAGGTCCGAGACCCCGACTGTGCCCCTGTTTCGTGTGTTCGAGACGCCGCTCCGGAACAGCAGGGCCTATGCAAACAAGTTCACGGACGTGGAGCTTGCGGCCACCTACACCGCGCCCTCCGGAAAGGCCAAGACCTTCTGGGGATTCTTCGACGGCGACGGCCAGGGTGGGGGAGACCTCAGGACAGGGGACGTGTGGCGGCTCCGGTTCATGCCGGATGAACCGGGGAACTGGACCTACGCCTATCAGTGGAGCGACGGCACACCGGGCGGCCAGGGGGCCTTCACATGCGTGAAGGAGGGGGCGGGCAAGGGCGTGCTCCGGGCCTACGAGAAGAATCCACACTGGTTTGCCTACAATGGCACGGACCCGGTGTGGCTCAAGTCCTACTACGAGACCGGCCATGGCGCGATCGGCCAGGACTTCAACTGGATCGTAGAGAACGTCTACGCCAAGTTCATCGAGCACGGGTACAACCACCTGCAGGTGAACTGGCTGCTGTCCCTGTGCTGCTTCAAGCAGTACTACCTGGATGGGCCCCAGCCGGAGACCCTCGACCTGTCGCTGTACGAGGAGGGCAAGGCCTCGAGCACCATGAACCTGGGCGTGTGGCACCGGATGGAGAGGCACCTGGGCTTCCTGAACGACCGGGATATCGGGGTCCACATGTTCCTGGGCTTCGACGGGGCCCGGAACGAGGGGCCTGCCTGGGCCAAGCTGACCGAGAAGGAGAAGGAGTTCTACGTCCGGTACGTGGTCTCGCGGATCGCCCCCTACGCCAACCTTGCGGGCTGGAACTTCCTGTGGGAGGTGGAGGGCGACCGGGAGGATCACGAGCTGGGGTGGGCCCGACTGGTGCAACGGTACGACATCTTCGAGCACCTCCGCACCTATGAGGACGAGATGCCCCGGGAGAATGCCTATGACCGGCCGGAGTACACCTTTGCAGCGGTCGAGAACCACCGGATCGCAAGCCCCACAAGGGACCTGGACCGGCCCTACTGGAAGGAGCCCTGGACCCATCATATGGCCGTGATCGCCGGGTACAGGGGCAAGCCGGTCTACATGTCCGAGGGCAATGCCCTGTGGCGGAGATACTGGCACGAGAAGTCCGGGGCCACACAGGAGCACCTGCGGCGAGCGGCCTGGGCCTGTGCCACAGGGGGGGCGTCCTTCAACTGGAACGGCCACCTGAAGGAGTACGAACTCTACGCCTCAGGGCCCATCGGGCTGCCGTTCCATCCCGAGAATCCCTACGCAGACTCCGAGCGATACGTGGACATCGTTGCGCAGGTGATGACCAAGGAGGTGGCGTTCTATCGCATGACGCCCCAGGACGGCCTGCTCAGGCAGCACGACGCCATGCGGGTCTGGGCCCTGGCCGAGGAGGGCAGGCAGTATCTGGTCTTTGCCGGACACGGCGAGCCGTTTGCCCTGTGCCTGGCGCAGGGGAGCTACGCGGACAACGTGTGGATCGACGCCAAGACCGGGGCCCGGACCAAGGTGGGTTCTGTGACCGGCCCAGGCAGGGACGGAGAGCCCGTACCATTCGACCCGCCCAACCGCACCACGGACTGGGTGTTGATCCTCAGAGGAGGCGGGGGACGGTAGGAGATTTCGGAGTTCAAATTTCAAATTTCACATTTGGGATTCAAGATGACTCTACAGGACAGATCCATCAAGGGTGTTCGATTCCCTCCTATGAACAGGCGCGACTTCATGGGGCGAGCGGGCGCCGCTGTGGCGGCGGGACTGCTCTCGTCGCCGGCGATGACCTGGGCGGAGGAGGCCGGTCCAGCCCAGCAAACGCCTGTCCCTCCACGATACCGGATCGGCGTGTGCGACTGGATGATCCTCAAACGCCAGAAGCTCGGCGCGTTCCAGTGGACCAACCGGATCGGCGCAGACGGCGTGGAGGTGGACATGGGCAGCCTGGGCGAGCGGGAGACGTTCGACAGCCAGCTCGCAGACCCGGCCGTGCGCCAGCAGTTCCTGGACGAGGCGGCCAAGTACCACCTGGAGATCTGCTCCCTGGCCATGTCCGGATTCTACGCCCAGTCCTTTGCGGAGCGCCCCACCGTGCCCCGGATGCTTCAGGACTGCATGGACACCCAGAAGGCGATGAAGGTCAAGGTCGCGTTTCTGCCCCTGGGGGTGCGGGGCGACCTGGTCAAGCGCCCCGAGCTGCGTCCGGCGGTCGTGGAGCGGCTCAAGGCCGCGGGGGCCAAGGCCCAGGAGACCGGGGTCGTGATCGGTGTGGAGACCGCCCTGGACGCGGCCGGAGAGGTCAGGCTGCTGGAGGAGATCGGCTCGCCTGCTGTTCGGATCTACTTCAACTTCGCCAACGCCCTCCAGAACGGCAGGGACCTGTGCAAGGAGCTGCAGATCCTCGGCAGGGATCGGATCTGCCAGATCCACTGCACGGACGAGGACGGCGTGTGGCTGCAGGACAACCCGCGGATCGACATGCCCAAGGTCAAGCGTACGCTCGACGACATGGGCTGGGGCGGATGGCTGGTGATCGAGCGGTCCCGCAGTGCCCAGAACAGCCGTGACGTGGCGTGGAACTTCGGCGCGAACGCCAAGTACTTGAAGTCCGTCTTTCGGGCCCAATAGATGCAGCGACCTGGTCCGCTGTTGCTCTTGTGGGGGATCCTAGCCTCCGTGCCCTGTGTCCGGGCCGCGGCGCAGCCGGACTGGGAGAACGAGCAGGTCTTCGGGCGCAACCGCCAACGGGCCCATGCCACGCTCATGCCGTTCCCGGATGCGGCCTCGGCCCTGAAGGGCCCGCGCGAGGCCTCTCCCTTTGCCCTCTCCCTCAACGGTCCATGGCGGTTCCACTGGGTCCCACGGCCCGAGGAGCGGCCCGCGGAGTTCTATCGCGAGGACTATGACGTGGGCCCATGGGACCAGATCCCCGTGCCGTCCAACTGGCAGATGCACGGGTACGGCGTGCCGATCTACACCAGCTCGGAGTACCCCTTCAAGGTCGATCCCCCGCGTGTCACGGGCACGCCTGCCCCGGACTGGACGGCCTACAGGCTCCGCAATCCGGTCGGGTCCTACAGGCGGACGTTCCAGTTGCCCGAGACCTGGGCCGGGCGCAGGGTGTTTCTGCACTTCGCAGGGGTGGAGGGCGCACTGTCCGTTTGGATCAACGGCCTGGAGATCGGCTACAGCGAGGGGAGCCGCACGCCCGCCGAGTTCGACGTGACTGAGGCCCTCCGCGCGGGCACAAACACGGTCGCCGTGCAGGTCTGCAGATGGTCCGACGGCAGCTACCTCGAGGACCAGGATATGTGGCGCCTCAGCGGGATCTACAGGGACGTGTTCCTGTACTCCACGGCCGATGTCCGGATCTGCAACCTGGCCGTGCGCACGGACCTGGATGCCCGGTACAGGGACGCCGACCTCTTGATCCGGCCGGAGCTGGCGTGCCACGGGACGCGAGAGCTCCGGGGCTGGACCGTCCAGGCCCACCTCTACGACCCTGAGGGCAGGCCCATGCTCGCCCAGCCCCTGAGTGTGGACGCCCTGCAGGTCCTCAACCCCGGGTTCGGGGCCGATGTCCTCAACGCCCGCACACCCCAGCGGGGGCCTGCCCGTTTCGACTGGCTCAGGACGCGGCTGGAGAATCCCAGGAAGTGGACGGCCGAGACGCCCGTGCTCTACGGCCTGGCCGTGACCCTGAACGACGCCCAGGGGGGGGTGGTCGAGGCCGTAGCCTGCCCGGTCGGGTTCCGCGAGGTGGAGGTCAGGGACGGGCGGCTCCTGGTCAACGGCAGACCGGTCCGTCTGTACGGGGTGAACCGCCACGAACACGACCCGGACCTGGGTCGGGCTGTGCCCCTGGAGCGGATGGTCCAGGACATCACACTGATGAAGCGGTTCAACATCAATGCGGTGCGAACCTCCCACTACCCGAACGACCCCCGCTGGTACGACCTGTGTGACCGGTACGGGCTCTACGTGATGGACGAGGCCGACTTGGAGACGCACGGGGTCCGCGGGTTGCTGGCGAGCGACCCGGCCTGGCACGCCGCCTTCCTGGACCGGGGCATCGCCATGGTCGAGCGGGACAAGAATCACCCGTCCGTGATCCTCTGGTCCCTGGGCAATGAGGCCGGGTACGGACCGAACTTCGCGGCCCTGTCCGCCTGGATCCGCGGATTCGATCCTACGCGGCCCATCCACTACGAGGGGGCCCAGGCCGACGCGGACGACCAGAACGACCCCCGCGACGCCCCGGCCGTGGACCTCATCAGCCGGATGTACCCTCGCGTGGCGGCGCTGTACGACTCCGAGCCGGACGCACGCTGGCCCAAGGCCCTTCAGATCGCGCAGGACCCGCGAGACTCCAGGCCTGTCCTGATCTGCGAATACGCGCACGCCATGGGCAACGCGGTGGGTAACCTGAAGGAGTACTGGGATGAGATCCACGCCAACCCCAGGATGGCCGGCGCGTTCATCTGGGACTGGGTCGACCAGGGCCTGCGCAGCAGGACGGACCAGGGTGTCGAGTACATCGCCTACGGCGGCGACTACGGAGACCGGCCCAATCTCAAGGACTTCTGCCTGAACGGCCTGGTCTTCGCGGATCGCACGCCCACGGCCAAGACCTGGGAGGTCAAGAAGGTCTACCAGCCCGTGCAGATCGAGCCGGCCGGTCAGGGCAGCGCACGGATCCGCCTGACCAACCGGTACGGCTTCACCGATGTGAACACACTGGACGGACGGTGGTCCCTGGCGTGTGACGGACTGACCGTGCAATCCGGTGCGTGGTCGCCGCCCGACCTGGCCCCGGGTTCCGGCGTAGAGGTCCCCATCCCCGTGGGACCCATTGCATGGCCGCAGCCCGGTGCCTCGTATCGGCTGCGTGTCAGCCTGCACCTGCGAGAAGACACGGCCTGGGCCCAGGCCGGACACGAGGTGGCCTGGGGGCAGATGACGTTTGCGGTCGCGACCCCGCAGGTCCGCCCGATCCGCGCAGAGGACCTGCCTGCCTTGCGGGTCACAGAAGAGGCCTCCCAGATACGCGTGGAGGGGAAGGCCTTTGCAGCCGTGTTCAGCCGCGAACAGGGCACGCTGGTCCGTCTGGTCTACCAGAACAAAGAGGTCCTGGCCCCAAGCGGCCCGGTCCCGTCCGGGCCCGTGCTCCAGGCCTTTCGGGCCCCGACCAGCAACGACAAGGCCTTTGGCAGGGGCAGGGCCAGGGACTGGCAACAGGCCGGGCTGGATCGGCTCACCCGCCAGGTCAGCCACGTGCGGGTGACCCGGTCCGGTGTCTCGTTCCTGTGCCTCGAGGTCCTGTCCATGAGCACCACGCCCACCGGCGCAGGGTTCAGACACACCTGCACGTGGACGATCCGGGGGGACGGGTCGATCGACCTGGAGAATCGGTTCGAGCCCTTCGGCAGCCTGCCCCCCCTGCCCAGGATCGGCCTGGTCCTGCGAGTCGCCCCTGGTCTGGAGTCCCTGCGATGGTACGGGCGCGGACCCCATGAGAACTACGCGGACCGCTGCCAATCCGCAGACGTGGGGATCTGGCAGAGCACGGTGGATGCCCAGTGCACACCCTACCCCCGGCCCCAGGAGACCGGCACCAGGACGGACGTGGGCTGGCTGGCACTGACCGGTCCGGACCGGACCGGCCTCTTGGTGGTGGCAGACCCGGCCATGGCCGCATCCGCACTGCACCACACGGCCGAGGACCTGAGCCGGGCCACGCACACCCACGACCTCAGGCGGCGGGAGGAGGTCGTCCTGTCCCTGGACGCCCGGCACAGCGGCCTGGGCAACGGGAGCTGCGGGCCGGGCGTGCTGCCCTGCTACGAGGTGCAGCCTGTGCCCTGCAGCCTGCGGGTGAGTCTCCGCCCCTGTCCCGCTGCACCCGACGCGGAGATCGCCCGGCTCGCTCGCCGGGTGTACGACGACCCGGCGGACCCGGGGTCCGGCCTCAACTGATCGTGTCTACGTTGTTCCCCAGGTTTGTGTAGTCGACCTTCTCTCGGGGGTGGGTGCCGTTGAGGCACTCCTCGACATTCGTGTACCCGTCTCCATCCGGGTCGAGGCTGCTGTCCGATGCCTCCGCGGGATTCAACTCATACCTCTTCTCCCACTCATCGGGCATGCCGTCCTGGTCGCCGTCGGCCGGCACCTCCGCGGGGACGAACGCATAGTCCGGGTACCCGCCGACCTCCTTGGGGTCGTTCACGATGCCGTTGCCCACCATCCCCTTGCCCGTACGGACCATCTCGGTGACCCGCCGGTCCACGGGGTCGCGCCTGGGGAGCGTGGCCCCGGCCTTGGCCAGGACCGCATCGAAGGCCTCCAGGGCCGGCTGCTGGTTCACGGGCCAGGCCTCGAAGGGCGTGTTCACCCGGGCCATGTCCTCAGGGCCCTGCATGCCCCTCCAGTTGTTGGCCGTGACCTCGGGGAACCCCTCCACGCAATTGCCCGCCACGTACCACTTCCCGGGGCGCCCGGCTGTCTTGGGGTACCAGTCGCCCGGCTCCCATCGCCTGCCGGGCGAGTACATGTTCCGCTGCTCGATGCGGGCCAGTGTGCTCCGCATGTTCGCGTTCGTGGCCGGACCGGGCTTGTAGGTGTTGTTGATCACGTTGATCATGGAGGTCTCGTCGCCCCCGTCCATGGTGCGATGGACCCAGTTGTAGATCACGTTGTTGCGGTAGTCGAACTCCCCGGACATCCCGATCGAGGGATTGCGTCCCGTGTTGCAGGCGAACAGGTTGTGATGGAACGTGGAGTCCTGGCCGCCCCACGTGCCCCCGAATGCGTGGTTGCCCGCATTGAGGGCCTCGCTCGAGATGCACCACTGGACCGTCACGTTCTGCGTCGGGAGCTTGACCTGGCCGCCGCCGGGCAGGTCCTTCATGTACCGATACAGGGAGAGGTTCTCGTCCATGCCCCAGCTCGTGGAGCAGTGGTCCACGATGATCTGGCCCTCCGGGTTGCCGCCGATGTTGTCCGAGCCCTGCCCGCCCTCGGGCCTGCCGCGGCGCACGCGGAGGTGGCGGACGATCACGTTGCGGCTATTGATGTTCAAGGAGTGGTTGGCCAGACAGATCCCGTCCCCCGGCGCGGACTGGCCGGCAAGGGTGATGTCCGGGTGGCTGATGTCCAGGTTGGAGGCGAGCTGGATGATCCCCGCCACGCGGAACACCACGATCCGCGGGCCCTGGGCGGTGATCGCAGCACGCAGGCTGCCCGGCCCGCTGTCGTTCAGGTTGGTCACCTGGATGACACGGCCGCCCCGCCCCCCTGTGGTGAACATGCCGCCCCCCCAGGCACCGGGGAATGCCGGGATCCCATCCGGGAGGCGCGGGGGCAGGGGCGGAACCTGGGCAGGCGTCGGGACGACCTCCGCATCCCCCTGCGCACCGGACGCCCCACCGCCCGCGATCCCCATGCCCAACCACGCCGCCACCCACACCACGATTCTCATACGACTCTGCATAGCATTGTTCCTCTGTCCCAAGGTGAAAGACCGGCCCGAGTCCCATGCCACAGGGCGGGCCGGACACGCCAGGCAAACAGGCCCCGTCCGGTCACGGCCACGCGTCCGCCCAGCAAGGAACTACTTCAGGGTATGTCCCTCTGCGGAGAGGTAGTTGTTGATCTTGCCCTTGTACTTCCTGAACCACTGGTGCTTCTCTTGAGAGGTCCCGCCGTCCATGGCCAGCTCACGGGCCTCCTTCAGAAAGGCCATGATCCGTTCCTTCTGGACCTCGGTCAGATTCGGGTTCTGGTCCAGATAGGCCTTGTAGGTCACAGGCAGGACCCCGTAGGTCATGCCGTCCTTGACCTGGTCCACCTGCTCGGGGGTCAACTCCGCGGAGAGCCTGGCAAGGAAGTCCTGGTGCAGTTGCCCGACCTGCAGATCCGCCTGCTCCCTGATCTTCGCGACCTGCGCCTCAGCAGACGCCTTGTCCTGGCCGGGCTTGACCGAGGCCTGGATCTCCTGATCCCGCCGGGTGTGGATGGCATTGAGGCCCCGGTACTGCCCCGCGATGATGTCGCGGACCCGGGTCCTCTTGGCCTCCTCCCCGATCCCCAGTGTCTTGACGATGTTGTCGGCCCGCCCTGTGATCGTAGCCGTATACGCGGGGTCCGGATCCGAGGTCGATGCAAGGGCCTGCACGCCGGCCCACAGACGGCCCGAATCCCTCCTCAAGGTATCCACGTTGTTGTTGGGATCCGTCCAATCGATCTTCTTGGCAGGGTCGATGGCATGGATGTACTTCTCGATGTTCGTGTACCCGTCCCCGTTGCAGTCCCGGGCCGCATCCGAGGGATCCTTGGGGTCCAGCCCGTGCCGGGCCTCCCAGGCGTCGGGCATGCCGTCCTTGTCCGTGTCCGTGCAGGGCGTGCCCTTGTACTCCGGATACCCCCCAACCAGACGGATGTCCGTGATGATCCCCTTCAGGTACGAGTCCTTTCCAAGTCGCCGGTATTCGAACTGATACAGGGAGTTGGGATCGACCTGCGGCGACGGCGTGATCCTGCCGGTCCTGACCTGCTCCACGATGCGGCGGTCCACCGCGTCCTGCACAGGGAGTCTGGCCCCTGCGTTCTCCAGGACATAGCCGTAGGCCTGGTCCGCGGGGAGGATCGTCACAGCGGGCATGGGGAACGGCTGGTCCACGCGGATGGCATCCCGGTGCTCACCCGCATCCGGGAGGTCCTCGATCTGGACCCCGCCGGCCCAGTTGTCCTTCGTCACCTCGTCATGGCCCTCCACCCGGTTGCCGTGCACATAGGCCTTGCCGTACACGCCCCGGCTGCCGGACTCCGGCTTGAGGATGCGATGGCCCACGGGCGAGTCCTTGGGCGTGGCCGGACCCGGCTTGAAGGTGTTGTTGATCGCGTTGTACCGGGAGCTGGAGTCCCCGCCGTCCATGGACCGGTGGACCCAGTTGAAGACCACGTTGTTGATGAAGTTGAACCCGCCGCCCATCCCGACCGAGGGATTGCGCCCCGCGTTGTTGGCCCAGAGGTTCCTGAGAAACGAGGAGTTGGTACCCCCGATCGTGCTCCCGAAGGAGTGGTTGTAGGTGTCCAGGGCCTCTGAGGAGATGCAGTTCTGGAAGGTGATGTTGACCGTGGGCAGCTTCCTGGCCTGGGAGCCGTCCGGCGGGCTGTACATGTGCCGGTACATGGAGATGTTCTCGTCCAGGCCCCAGCTCGCTGAGCAGTGGTCCACGATGATGTTCCCCACGGGATTGCCGCCCAGGCTGTCGTCGCGCCGGCCCACGCCTGTCTCGCCGCGACGAAAACGCATGTGCCGGATCACCACGTCGTGGGTGTCGATCCACACCGACTCCCCCGCCACGCACACCCCGTCGCCGGGCGCGGTCTGGCCCGCGATCGTGATGTACGGGGCCCGCACAATCAGAGGACTCTTCAGACGGATGATCCCCGCCACGTTGAAGACCACGATGCGTGCACCACCCTGGTCGCAGGCCTCCCGCAGGGTGCCCGGTCCGCGGTCCGCCAGGCTGGTGACCACATGGACCTTGCCGCCCCTGCCCCCAGGCGTGTACGCCCCGCCTCCCTCGGCCCCTGGGAATGCGGGGATCCGGGCCTGGGGCAGGTCCGAGGGCTGGGCCGCGCCCGGCCTATACGGCCGGCCTTGCCTGGCCTCCTGCTCGATGACGGGCAGGGCCCGCTGCCAGGCCTCGTCCGAGAGCCGCCGTGTCTCGTTCAGGATCGCGTCCGCTGCGGCCTGGACATCGGCAGGCACCTTGGGGTACTGGGCCAGGGCGGGCGCAAGGACCGTCACGGCCATGCTCCAGACGAGCAACGCAAGAGGGGGTCTTCTCATTGTGCGACTCCTAGGCATCCACGGCACACCAACCATCCGACTGAATAAGCCGGGGCATTATAGCACGGACCCGAGGCTGCCGACAACGGGCTGACCGCGGAGAGGGGCATGGGCCCGCCTGGACGGGACAGGGTGGTCTCGGCTCCAGGTTGCCCGGTCCCGGCGTACGACCCGGATCCACGTGTTGACAGCCTGCAGCCAAACCGTTAGCCTGCTGCGCGGTCGGGGGAGAGGGGGGTGTGGGGGTTGGCCAGGTGCCCGGCCGCAGCAGGGGCAGCGTACCGGATCACGAGGAGACGACAACGTGTTTCCGCTGTTCGACACGACTCCAAGACGACAGATCCCCCTGGTGACGATCGCACTGATCGGGACCAACACCCTGGTCTTCGCCATGCAGTTGTCCCTGCCCCGCCCGGCCCTGGAGCACTTCCTGCGGGTGTTCGGCGTGGTCCCGGCCTGGTTCGTGGATCCGGCCTGGGCCCGCGAGTTGGGGTACTCGGCCTCCTGCTGCCTGCCCCTGGTGACCAGCGTGTTCCTGCACGGAGGGTGGCTGCACCTGATCTCCAACATGTGGGCCCTGTGGATCTTCGGCGACAACGTCGAGGACCGGATGGGGCCTGTTCGGTTCTTGTTGTTCTACCTGGCCTGTGGCGTGATCAGTGGAGTGGTCCACATCGCCACCAACCTGGATTCCACGGTCCCGACGATCGGGGCCTCGGGCGCGATCGCAGGGGTCCTGGGCGCATACCTGGTCCTCTTTCCCCTTGCGCGGGTCGTGGTGGTGGTACCGCTCCTGTTCTGGCCGTTCTTCTTCGAGTTGCCCGCCATGGTGTACCTGGGGGTCTGGTTCCTGATGCAGTTCTTCAGCGGGACCTTGGCCCTGGCCGCACCTCAGGCGGCCGGCGGCATCGCCTGGTGGGCCCACATTGGGGGATTCGCGGCCGGCATCCTCTCTCACCGCGCGTTCCTAATTCACCGGCCGGCCGCACGCCGCCCCTACGAGGATGAATACGGGGTCCGGGGGGCGTGGTTTGACCTCTGAACGATAGGAGTCACGACGATGGGGTCTATGGACTTGTTCTGGGTGTTCTTCATGCTGGCGGCGGTCCAGCCAGTCATCCGGCAGAAGCTGTTGGAGTCCGCCCGGCAGCGGCTCCTGGCGGTCATCGAGAGAGAGCGGGGCTCCCGCGTGATCCTCTTGATCCACCGGCAGGAGACCATGAGCCTGATCGGGTTTCCCGTCTTTCGCTACATCGACATCCAGGACTCCGAGCAGGTCCTCAGGGCGATCCAGATGACCGATCCGGACGTACCCCTCGACTTGATCCTCCACACACCCGGCGGCCTGGTCCTGGCCTCTCTCCAGATCGCCCGGGCCATCGCCGACCGCAAGGCCAAGACCACGGTGTTTGTGCCCCACTACGCGATGTCCGGGGGCACCCTGATCGCCCTGGCCGCAAAGGAGATCGTGATGTGCCGCCACGCCGTGCTGGGGCCCGTGGACCCGCAGATCGGAGCCCACGCCGCCGCGTCGCTGCTGAAGGTCCTGGAGCAGAAGCCCATCCAGGACATCGACGACCAGACGATCATGCTGGCGGATCAGGCCCGGAAGGCAACCGGCCAAGTCCGCCGGGCCGTGCGGGAGCTGATCGGCGACCGCATGCCCGCGGACAAGGCGGATCAGCTCAGTGAGACCTTGACCTGCGGACGGTGGACCCACGACTATCCGATCACCTGCGAAGGGGCCAAGTCGCTGGGTCTGCCAGTACGCTGCGACATGCCGGAGAAGGTCCTCCGTCTCCTGCAGCTGTATCCCCAGCCCGTGCGAAGGGATCGCAGCGTGGAGTACAATCCGGCGCCCCGCCGTTCCGAGGGGTCGCCTCCTCCGGCCCGTTGAAGGGGGCCCTGGGCCGGGACGGGCAGTCGGGCCCGCCGGCACCGAACTGCGAAGGGGCAGCGCCGCATCCAACCGAGGCGTTCACCAGGCCCGCGGGAGAAGACCGACATGCGTGTGGCCATCGCTGGGGGCAACGGGTTCATCGGACGCGAACTGACCTGTCAGCTGCGGACCGCAGGTCACGATGTGGTGTGGCTGTCCCACCGGGTGCGGCGCGTCGCCCTGCCTCCGGGCGTCCAAGAGGTCCCGTTCGACGTGCGAGACCAGTCCGGCCCATGGCAAGCCGCGGTTTCGGGATCCCAGGGCGTGGTCAACCTGTCTGGTCCGCGCGATCTGTGCCGCGAGAGCAGAGGGAGCCGGACCGGGCGTGTTCGTGAGCGCGAGCGCAACCGGCATCTATGGGGAGGGCGGGGAAAGCGTGCTCCGTGAGGACTCGCCTGTGGGGGGTGACTGGCTTGCGGACCTGGCCGTGAGTTGGGAGGAGGCCGCACGGGGCGCAGGCCAGTGCGGAGTCCGTGTGGTGACCCTTCGCACAGGACTTGTGCTCGGGGATGAGGGGATCCTGCCCAGGCTCAGGACGCCGATGCGGTTCTTTGTGGGCGGGCCGATCGGCTCGGGCCGGCAGTGGGTGCCGTGGATCCACCACAGTGACATCGCCGGGGCGTATCGCTTCTCGCTCGAACACAACGGGCTCGAGGGGCCGGTCAACGCGTGCGCACCCGAGGCCGTGCGGATGAGCGACTTCACGCGGGCCCTGGGCCGGGTGCTCGGCCGGCCGAGTTGGCTCCGGGTTCCCCGTTTCGTGCTGAGAATCCTGCTGGGCGAGGTTGCATCCTACATGGTGATGAGCCAGCAGGCGATCGCCCACAAGCTGCTCACCGCAGGCTACGAGTTCCGGTTCAGGACACTCGACGCTGCGCTCGTGGACGTGCTTGGTCGGGGGGGCTCGACCCCGATCTAGCGATGCAGGGCCCCCTCTTCCAAGACATCTGCGGGGCCCCGCTCGTGCGAGGTCATGATCCGGACAGGCCCCAGGAGCCCGGCACGCAGGAGCGGGCCTCTGCCCAGGCGGTCGGGTGCGGAGGTCCAGGTCACGCGCTGCGACTCGGGCAGGGCCTGGTCGCCGATCAGGCGGTTGGCCCAGGTGTTGGTGACGCGGACCTCCAGGTCGTTTGAGCCTGAGCGGACCGCGCCGGTGATCTCCACGCGATACGGCGGAGTCCAGGCCACGCCGCAGTCCCTGCCGTTCACGGCCACCTCCGCGATGTCGGCGACCTCGCCCAGGTCCAGCCATGCCCTGCATTGGCCATTTACTGTTTCCGATTCACTACCTTCGGCCTCTGGATTCCAGGCGAATGTCTTGGTGTACACCGCGGTCCCGGAGTAGTGACGGATCCCGAGGTCGTCTTGCCTGCTCCAGTCCTCCAGTTGTGCGAACCCAACGGGCGACGGGGGACCGGCCAGGCAAGGGTCAAAGGCCACCTGCCAGGGGCCTTGGATCTCCTGCAGCATGCGCGGCTCGATCCAGTTCAGGCCGCCGGGGCCCTGTGCGGCCTGGGTGGGTTCGCGGAGGACCACGAAGATCGACCCGTTGGGATCCAGTCGCAGCGGCAGGGTCGTGCGTCCGTTTGCCCCCTGCCATTGCACAGCGGGGCGGACCTCTGCTGTCCTGGGGTCCCACAGCTCGGGCACGCGGCCCGTGACACGCACCGAGACCTCGAGGGTGCGGGTCCTGCCCTGCTGATTGGAGCAGAAGTAGATCTCCGCCTCAGGCGACGAGCGGTGGGTCCACGCCACACCCTCGGCCCGCCGACCATCCTCAGCGGCCGTGAAGTCGCGGGCAATGCCCAGGGAATCGAAGGAGTCTTCGCTGAAGGGACCCCGGACGACATTCTTGATTCCAGATCCTGGATTCTGGATTTGGGATGGAAGCTGCGACCTGCAGTCCACAATGGGCACACCAGCAGCCATCCATTCAGACAGGCGGGCCGCCATCTCCGAGGACAGCGGGCCGGTGTCCGGGGACATGGGGTGCGGACCGGGCAACACCAGGAGCGCGTAGCCGGCCCCCCCGGGCAGCTCGATCCTGCGGTTGCGGACCCGGGCCAGGCGGAGCAGGGCATCGCGGTTGATCGAGTCGTAGGCATAGCCGCGGAGCGGATCGACCCAGTCCGCCAGGTCGCGGATGTGGGCGGAGGCCGTCACGGCCTTGGGCAGTGCCCGCAGGGGCTGGCCTTCGTTGGCCATGCGCCCGGCCTCGCGCTGCAGGGCCTCAGGGCCGATGACCCCGGGCAGTGTGGAGACCAGTTGATCGGGCAGGACTGCACGCCGCGGCATCCCCTCGCCCGTGAACACGGCCACGTCCGCCACGGGCCTGCCCGTCTGGAGCAGGACCTGACAACGCCGCAGGTAGTCCACCCAGGCCCTGCCCGGCCTCCACCAGGTCTGGTCCCTCTGGAAGAACAGGCCCGTGGGACCCAGGGTCATGCCGGGCCTGCGATCGAGCCACGGATTGTGGACGAACACGTGCATGACGAACCGGTTAATCCCCAGCGCAAGCTGGCGGTCCCCCAGGGCCTTGATCAGGGCCGGGTGCTCGTCCCAGGGGAACTGCAGCTCGGTGAAGGCCTCTGCCTGCACAATGGGCCTGCCGTACACGTGTCCGCCGGAGATCGCGTCCAGCATGTCGTTGGGCTTGTCGTGCGTGGGGCTGCGGAGCCAGAACTCGCCCATGGGCACGTCGACCACACCGAAGTGGCGCATGCCGTCGCAGGTCATGGTGGGGGCCACGTTCTCCGCGGAGAAGGTGCAGCCCTGTCTGTGGGCCAGGTCCGCCAGTGTGCCGAAGAAGCGGTCCGTGACCAGCTCGCCGATGGTCTCCCGCACGTCCTGCAGAAACCGCTCCGATCCCTCGGCACTGCCTATGGGGATCCCGGCCATGGCCGGCAGGCACGGCAGCAGGTCATAGCCCCGCCTCCGCCTGAACTCCTCGCGAAATACAGGGGACCAGTTCTGACTGCCCGCCTCCCAGCTGTCCACGTGGAGGACCTTCAGGACGCGGCCCGCCAGGTCGGGGCCGATCTGCCGGACCGCCTCCGCGAACCACCGGTCATACTGCAGGCGGACCGCCTCGGGGTTGAACTTGTCGCACTCCAGTCCCACGCCCCCGCCGCCCGTGGTGTTGCGGTGGCCCGTGGAGGTGTGGCCCATACGCAGGATCGTCCAGGTCCCCTCCGGCACAGCCCACTGCAGGCGGCCCCGGCCGTCGAGGTGTTCGGTGATGTCCACAATGCGATCCTGGGGGACACACAGACCGTCCGGGACCTGCCGGGCCGTGGTCCTCCCAGCCACCCTCCAGACCTGTCCGGTCTTGCCCTCGAACTGGTGGATCCGCGGCTCGCTGGACAGCTCGATGCCCCGGACCCTCAGACTGGGGCGCCACTTGGCCGAGTCCAGGTCCTCTGAGCCGGGCTCGGTCCCGGCCGGATCGTACACAAAACGAAAGGTGCGGGCAGTGACCGGCGTGAGGGAATAGGTCACGTCCGCATCGCCGTTCTGCCACCCGTGACGCGGCGGCTCCAGTTGCGTGATGGGGCGCAAGGCCTGGCCGTCGTCGCTGGCCTCGATCCGCAGACGAAGCGGCTGGAAGCTGGTCCCCTCAGGCCGGACCGTGATCGAGCGGCAGGTGAAGGGCCGTTCGAATGCGTACTGAATCCAGCAGGGCGAGTCGCTCCGCAGTCGCTGCCTGGCGTCCGGCGCGACCAGGAACTGCGGGTCCACGCCGGGCACGCTCGTGGTGACCTTGGGGACCACTGTGCGGGTCGAGATGCCCGCACCCTCCACGGACGGGAAGGCCAGGACCGCGATGTCACGGTAGAAGCCCTCCTGTGCCTGGGGCTGCGGGAGGACAGCCTCGATCCGCCTGCCGCCCTGGACCTGGGTCTGGGTCCAGACCAACCTCTGCATGGACAGCTCGGGTGTGATCCACGGCCCCCCTGCCACAGAGAATCCGTCGCACGCGTGCATCCCCATGTGCAGGCCCAGACGGTCCGCCTCGGCCATGGCGTGCCGGGCCAGCGCCCACCACTCGGGCGTCAGTTGACGGACCGAGGGGACCCACAGGGCCGGGTCGGTCGCCTCCTGGATGGAGAACAGGTACGCCCCCCCGATCCCTGCCGCCTTCATGGCCTCCAGGTCTGCGGTGATGCCCTGCTTGGAGACCGCGCCCCGCATCCAATACCAGAAGACCCATGGGCTTGCGCATGGAGGCGGATCCTTGAACCTGGCCTCCAGTGAATCAGCAGGCACGGTCGATCCCACCGGCTTGATCTCCTGGATCGGTTTGGAGGTGGCTAGGGCGATGGCCCTGCCCTGGTTGCCCGCCGCACAGTAGAAGTGATAGACCACGCCGTTGTGCTTGATGATCCAGGGCTTGTGTGCGAACTCGTTGTCCCAGGGCTCGGACGGCTCGATGAGGGCAGGGCCTTCCCACTGGGTCCAGTGCACCAGATCTGTGGATGCGGCAAACGTGTCAAAGGCCTTGGGCCTCCAGAACGCCCCGAAGTAGAACATCACCCACAGGTCGCCCCCCCCCACGTCCATGCGCACGATCTGCGGGTCGCCGCTGATCACACCGTGCTTCAGGTCCGGAGGCCGGGCGTTCACGATCACGGGCCCATCCCCATAACGCCGCCAGGTCCGCATGTCACCGGACACGGCCATGCCTATGGTCTCGTCGCCTCGATCCGGCCGGGCGTTGTAATACATGACGAAGGGGGCCCCGAGTCCGGCCCCCGGGTCGCGGAAGATGAAGCTCTTGAAGAGCGTGCCTGTCTCAAAGGGACGGGCATCGGGATCATTGGGTCTCAGGACGGGCTCGACCGGCCTGTCCCACCCGGTGGGTGACGCGGGGTCAAGGGTGGAGGCCACACCGATGGATAGGGGCGGCGTCTCATACCCCGGCTTCTCACCGCCCAGGTAGGACATCCAATACCGTCCCTCATGCTGCTCCAGGGTCCCGTCCCCACCCCACCGGGTGTTGGCCAAGGCGATCCCACCTGCTGCATTGGCCCTGTCCCAGGCGTCACCTTGCCCCCTCGCCAGGATCGTACCCAGGGGCTCCCAGTGCAGCAGGTCGTTGCTGGCAGCCAGTTGGGTGGTGTAGCCCTGGGGGTCGTTCTCCAGTTGTACGTAGACCATGTACCAGCGGTCGCCATGGCGGAACACGGTGGGACAATCCACCCGCTTGCCCTCGGGCGCGGGGATGACGATGCCCACCTTGTACGGCGTCTTCACCTCGTCGTACACGGCCTGCATCCGCTCCAAGGGGATCCCCGCCTCGCCTGCGGCAAAGGCCGTGCACTGCACCGCAAGGAGGCACGCAAGGGCTGTCCATGTCATGGGAAGGGCTCCTGTATCCATCTTGGCGCCGGATTGTAACCCATTGTGGGCGCAAGGGGGAATCCTAACCCGCACTTCCGGCCTTCCGGTGCGCGGCCGATCCGTCCATTTCCTTTGAACCGCCCCTGCCGCTGCACTAAGATGGGCTCAGCCCGTGCGAGCCGGATCCGCCCACTGAGGCGGCCTGGGCTGTCTGCCGGGCGTACACGGAGCACACAGAAAGGGCCTGCGACGGATGAAACCTGTCTGTTCTTGTCTGATGATCGTTCTGATGGGCATGGGCCAGGGTCTGGTGCGCGGCGGGTCCGGGCCTGTGACAATCCTCCTGGACAGCGACGCCTCCCCGCGGGTGCGGTTCGGGGCGGAGCGACTGAGCCGGGCCCTGCAGGATGTGGGCTATGAGCCGGACATCCTCGCGGGACAGACCGCACGGAGCGGGACCCTGGCCATCCTCGTAAGCACCGCTTCGGACCCGGCGCAGGACAAGAGTGCTCCGGAGGGCTACCGCCTGTCCCGCAAGGGGGATGGGCCGTACCGCGTGCAGGGCCTCGGGGACTCGGGCTCGCTCTACGGGTGTCTGGAGTTGGCCGGGCGTGTCCTGGAGGGACGAGAACTGCCGGCCGGCCTGAATGTGGCGGACGGCCCGGCGTTCCGGCTTCGCGGCCCGTGCATCGGGATGCAGTTGACGTCGATCCTGCCCGGGCGCGGGACGTACGAGTACCCCTACACACCCGAGAACTTCCCGTTCTTCTACGACAAGGCCCTCTGGGCCGAGTACCTGGACTTCCTGGTTGCGAACCGGTTCAATACGCTCTACCTGTGGAACGGGCACCCGTTTGCCTCCCTGGTGAGGCTGGAGGAGTACCCCTATGCCCTGGAGGTCTCCGAGGAGGTGTTCCAGCGGAATGTGGAGATGTACCGCTTCCTGACCGAGGAGGCGGACAAGCGGGGCATCTGGGTGATCCAGATGTTCTACAACATCTTCGTGTCCAAACCCTTTGCGGAGCATCACGGGATCGCGACCCAGCACCGTGCCCCGACCGAGCTGGTCTCGGACTACAACCGCAAGTCGATCGCCAAGTTCATGGAGATGTATCCGAACGTGGGGCTCCTGGTCTGCCTGGGCGAGGCCCTGAGCGGCCAGGAGAACCAGGAGCGGTGGATGAACGAGACCATCATCCCTGGGGTGAAGGAGGGGATGAGGCGGCTCGGCAGGGCCACGGAGCCGCCGATCGTGGTCCGTTCCCACGCGGTGGGCGACGTGAAGTCCATGGTGGAGTCGGCGTTGAAGCACTACAAGAACCTCTACACCATGTCGAAGTACAATGGCGAGTCCCTGACGACATATGAACCCCGCGGCCAATGGCAGCAGACCCACCTGGACATGAGCAGGCTGGGCTCCACGCACGTGGTCAACGTGCACCTGCTCTCGAACCTGGAGCCGTTCCGGTACGGGGCCACGGAGTTCATCCGCAAGAGCGTGCTGGCGTGCAGGGACCGGCTTGGGGCACAGGGCCTGCACCTCTACCCCCTGGCCTACTGGGACTGGCCCAATACGCCGGACAAGCTCGATCCGCTCATGAGGCCCTATGATCGGGACTGGATCTGGTTCGAGGCCTGGTCCAGGTACCTCTGGCAGCCGGATCGCGAGCCGAATGCCGACCATCGATACTGGGTGGGGCGACTGACCGAGAGATATGGAGATGAGCAGGCCGCAGAGTGGATCCTGTCCGCCTACAACGACTCGGGGAACTGCGCGCCCATGCTGCTCCGCAGGTTCGGGATCACGGAGGGGAACAGGCAGACCTTCTCCCTGGGGATGTTCCTGGACCAGTTGGTCAATCCCGGTCCATACGGTCCGTTCAGCGGCCTGTGGGAGTGGCATTCACCGCCCGGCGAGCGCCTGGACGCATACATCAAGAAGGAACACGCAGGCCAGGCCCACGAGGGCGAGACGCCGCTCTCCGTGATCGAGGACGCCTCCAGGTTTGCAGACCGGGCTGTTGTAGCCATAGACAAGGCTGCACCCCTGGTGACCAGGAACCGGGAGGAGTTCGAGCGCCTCCGCAACGACATCCACTGCATCCAACTGGTGAGTCAGAACTACGCGGAGAAGGTCCGTGCGGCCCTGCTCGTGATGCGTTACGACCTCGATGGAGACAGGCAGGACATGCACAAGGCGGTGACGTACCTGGAGAGGGCATTGGGGGCCTATCGCCTGCTCGCTGAGCGAACGGCAAAGACCTACCGATACTCCAACACACTCCAGACCGGTCATCGCCGGATCCCCATCCGAGGCTGGAAGGACGACAAGCCCTATTACTACCACTGGGAGCAGATGCTGCCGTTGTATGAAGAGGAACTGGCCAAGTTCAAGGCCCGGGTCGCGGACCTGGACACCGAGCCGGTGCCGGCCAAGACCAAGCCGGGCCCCAGGCTCAAGGCGGTGCCCTTCGAGC